>CAMQOJ010000466.1 GCA_947003375.1 uncultured Lachnospiraceae bacterium | reverse complement strand
CCGCTTTATGACGATATGTTCCCGTAAAATTTACGGGCGGGCACAGAGGGGCCTGCTATACTATTCACTGTAAGGGAGACACCTTAAAAATCAACGGCATGGCGCAGCCGGAAGAAGGAGGGATTGCTGTGGAACGCTACCTAACAGACGCGGTATATGCCCGCAGGGTCAGAGGCAGGCCGCCGGAGCTGGAACGGGAGGAAAAGCATCTGTACGCGGAGCTGTCAGCCCGCATATCCGGTGAGGATTATCTGCGGATAGAGGAGGAGCTGAACCGCTTCCATGAAGAGCTGGGCAAGGAGCTGTTCGGCAGAGGCTTCATGGAGGGGATGCGCTTTTTCCTCCAATGTCTGTCACCATGACACCGCTGTTCAGTGTCGGCGACACGAAACAACGAAAATCAGACGCCCGTGACGGGGATTTCCGGCCCAGGGCAGAAAGGAGAAAAGCCCACATGCTCAATGCATTATTTCAATATGCTATTAGTTGTATTTCTACTTGCTTTATGTTAAGATGACAATAGAATTATGTATAAAATATACCAACGGAGGAGACAGCAATATGGACAGTATCACCAGACAGTACAATGTTTCGATTTTTCCCTGTTCGGGGACAGGGGACACGCCAAGCTCTACGGTTCATATGGAAGTGACCGGAGACTTTGAGGAATTCCATAAAGAGCTCATGCACTGGTTAGATGCGTATAACAATACATATCATGCCGATGGCCTGTCCGTCTCCCGTCCCCACAGGGAACAGGAGACTTTCAGGGTATGCGATGGGGTGAACGGTGATTTCCCCGTTTATTGTGACGAGCGGGAGATCATCGATTCGCTGATATTCAGCTGCATATACCATAATACAGATGACTGGGAGGCATCCTGGTCATTCAGGCACCGTGAACCACAGGCATCCAGCCTCATAAAATATACGGCTGTCATCAGAAAAATCTGTTATAAAGGAAATACGTACACGGATATTTCAGGTTTCCGGACGCTGGAAGGCAAAACGCCGAAAAAGGGGAGCCTGACTTTGCTCATAAACGCTAAAAAGAATGGACACGATATACAGGTTTATTATTTTAGGCCGCATTTAATGCTTATGCATAGAAATAAAAAAGCTTACTTTGAATACTTGGAAGTGTGTCCTGATAATAAGTTCCTGCAGAGACCCATCGAGTCCATCGGCATCATCGAGACAGATGAAAGACGGAAATATGTAGGCGCTTTCTATTATGATGAGCTTCACCGGGAACAGGAGTATTCTGTCGATGGTGAAATGGTCCCGGGCTTATATTATGAGATAATCAGGAAGAAAGAGCTGCATGTATTTTTAGAGACAGATAAAGAAAAAGGCCGCACTATCTTCAAAGCGCTCCGGCACGGCGAGCTGCAGGATAAGATATATATGGACAGGGACAAGGTGATTTTTTATTCGGCACTGTCTGACGGGGATCTGGTGGGAAGAGGCGCTTTCTGGAAGGAAGCGAAATCCGGCCGTGGCGACCTTATTTTCACGAATTGGAACGGCCAGTACCTGTGTGTGGAGGACGACGGGACCGCTGTCGGGAACAGCTTAATGGACATGGTTTTCACACCGCCGGAACAGCCCTGCGGCACAGACGGCGGCGCGGCGACATACAAGTGGTGCCAGAGTTATCTCGACAGGCTTTATGATGAGCGTTTTGCCGCGCATCACGAGGGCGGAAGGCTGTACAGCGAGTTCATGAAGGGCCTCAGAGGAATCCATTATACATTCGGCATAGAAAAAAGCGCCGCGAAGACTACATGCGCCGAAGTATTATTCGCGGCCTGTAAGTTTTTTACACGAAGCGAGGAAGAACTGGAAAGCATTCTGGGGGGCGATGCAGAGCTGCGGAAAACATATCAGGCCTTGCAGGAGACTCTTTCCAGAAAATTGAAACAGCTTAGTGATAAATGCCTGAAAGATAGTGAGGGCAGCATTTCCCTTCCCCCATTCAGCTTCAGGTTCCTGCGTGATGTTTTCGAAAGAGATTTCGCCTGGTTCAACAGACAGATTTACGACTCTGGCACAAAAGCTTTGATGGATATGGAGAAAACGCAATATGTCGGCGAATATACGGTATTGAGCGAGTTGATTAAAGAGGCGGGAGACAAGAGTTTTGGCGCTTATGGCACACCTGTATTTCCGGAATTGCTCATGTATTATCAAGCGCAGAAGCTTGAAGAACGCAGGCATGAGCTTTATAAAACAGACATCCATGAACTTACAGACTCTGACAAAGCGCTGAAAACGAGGCTGAAAGAGAGCGTTATGGGACAGGATATGGCGGTCGACAAGTTTGTGGATGGCTTTATCCGCTACCAGCTCCGGGGGAGGAGGCCGGGCAAACCGGCAGGCGTCTATCTCTTTGCGGGCCCTCCCGGAACCGGCAAGACCTATCTGGCGGAAGAATTCGCGAAGAATGTGGCGGATGCGGGATATCGATACAGGCGCTTTGATATGGCAGCCTACGGAGGCGGGAACAACGATACCGTGAGCGGGCTGGTGGGTTTCGAAAAAACGTATAGGGCGGCGCAGCCAGGACAGCTTACGGGTTTTGTCAGGGCGAATCCCAAATGCATTTTGCTTTTCGACGAGATAGAGAAAGCGTGCCCGGCGGTCAGGCTGCTTTTCCTGAGCGTCCTGGAAGGGGCAGTCCTTACAGATAAATTCTACGACGATCCTGTCTCCTTTGACGAAGCGATTCTGATCTTCACCACGAATGAAGGCAAGGAGCTCTATGAAGAAAACCGCGGGACGAACCTGACGGCGCTGCCGGATTCCGCCGTGATCGAAGGGCTTCGGACATCGAAGTTCGCTCCGGAGCTGATCTCCCGCTTTATGTCCGGGACAGTCATTATGTTCAACCACCTGGACCAGGATAATATGGCTATGATTTTCAAAAAGTCAGTGAAGGAGGCTTTCGGGCAGATCTGCAAGTCGGCCCTGGATTCGGATTTTGGGGATGGCAGAACTCCTTATTATGAGGATGAACCGGCAATAACAAAGCTCTATCTTTTGAGCAAGGGAGGGAACCTTGATGCCAGATTCGTCAATTCAGACGCCAGAAAGCTGACGGAGGACCACTTCCTGCGCGCGGCCAGGGAAATCGGTGAGCGGAAGCTGGGAAGCCTGAAGCGCTTGAAGAAGGTCCTGGTCTCGGCTGAAATAAACGACAGCATACAGGGATATTTCGGCCGGACGGCAGCTGAGAAGCCGCGGATTCTTGGATGCCTCCGCGGAGGCTGCCCGGAGGGCGGGGAAGCGGAAGCTCTGCAGCAGATAGCGGAATGTGTCTGGGCGGACGGCAGCCCGGAGGGCCGGTATGGGCGCAGCCAGTTCGAAGGCCTCCTTCAAAAATGTAATTGGAGCAGCAGGAACAGAGACGACAGATATGACGCCATCCTGATAGAGTTAGCCGCAAGCCCGGAGGGAAAGCCTGGCAGCCTGGCCGGAAGGGAAGGGTACGCGTGCCTGAAAGCCGCAGTGGAAGCCAGGCCGGGGATTCCTGTCATCCTGGTGGATAAAGGACTTGCGCCGGAAGACAAAGCCGCTCTTACAGCGCTCGGCGTCACGGATTTCGTGGACGGAGCGGCAACGCGGGAGGGGCTTGCGGCAATCGAAAGAATCCTTGACAGGCAGCATTTGCTGGAAAAGACCGCAGAGCTTGCCCGGAAAAACCAGAAAATCTCCGCCGATGCCGCATATAGCTACGAGGATGAATCCGGGGAGCTGGAACTCCGCGTTGCCAATCTCCGGGCGGAGGCAGCGACAGAGGAC
>CAMQOJ010000465.1 GCA_947003375.1 uncultured Lachnospiraceae bacterium | reverse complement strand
GCTGATAAAGAGGGGAATCTATTACTGCAGCCGGATGGTTTCCGCCCAATATGGAGCAGAGTTTACGAATTCCCACTATGAGAATATCAAAAAAGTATACAGCATATGGATTTGCATGAATCCGCCAAAGAACAGTGAAAACAGCTCAAGTAAGGGCGGGAGGCTAAGGCATTGACCGCAGAATACGAAAGGGAGGAAGACAGGGGTGGCATTTGGGGATGACAGGTTACGATATGCAAAACGCGCATTGGACGGCATTGCGTTAGGGGATTGCTTCGGACAGACCTTTTTTGTGCCTGACGAGATAGCCTGTAAAAGGATAAGAGACAGGGAGATCCTGGAGGAGCCGTGGTATTTCACGGACGATACTGTGATGGCCATAGGGATTTACCGTATCCTGGAAAAGTACGGAAACATAAACCAGGATGAATTAGCCAAAGTTTTTGCAGAAAATTACGCGCTGGACTGGCACCGGGGATATGGAGGGACGGCTCATTCCATTCTGCGCAATATCAAGGAAGGGAAGGACTGGCGGGAAGCTGCCGCTGAGGTGTTTGACGGGATGGGCTCTATGGGAAATGGCGCTGCAATGCGCGTTGCGCCCATTGGGGCTTATTTTGCAGATGATTTGGACAAAGTCTTATCCCATGCCAGGGCATCTGCGGAAGTCACCCATGGGCATAGGGAAGGGATTGCAGGAGCAATGGCCACTGCCGTGGCATCGGCCTTGCTCCTGAATAAAAAGCTGGGGCATTATCTCGGAGAAGGGGAGACTTTTTTACGGGATATCACAGATAAATTGCCGGAAAGCGATACCAAATATAAAATATCCATCGCTGCTTCGGTTCCGAAGGAAAGCGGCATAGATTTTGTGGTTTCCGTGCTTGGAAACGGGATGATGCTGACAGCGCAGGATACGGTGCCATTCTGCCTTTGGTGTGCAGCATATCACTACGATTCCGTGGAGGAAGCATTGTGGACTGCCGTCTCCGCTTTGGGAGACAGGGATACCATATGTGCCATTGTGGGCGGCATGGTCTCTCTTTATGCAGATAAATTGCCGCAGCAATGGCTAAGCTACATGGAACGCCCGGAGGATTCCCGGTTTTTCCGCTAGAAGGGGGAGGGGTTCGGCATGGTGATGCATGGGGTGAGGAAAATGAAAAAAGAATGTTTTACATTGATATTGCTGTCCGGAGTATTGCTTTTGGCAACAGGATGCGGAAGGAACGGCAGGGAACCGGAGGAATTGCTGGATGCGTTCCTGGCCTGTGAAATCCCGGCATTTTATGACGATAGCGGGGAAGAGTCCCTCCGTTTTGACCAATTGCCCGTTAGCGAGGAAGACTGGTACAGCTATTCTGTGGGAGAGCGGATCGACCTGGATAATGACGGCGAGAACGAGCTGATTCTGGATGGGCCTTATGGGGGCATGTACCTGGATGCAAGAGACGGGAAAGTATATGTATTGGCAGCCGGGGAGGGGACAGCAGGGGTTCTGTCCTACACGGATTACGACGATGCCACCTGGATTGTGCACAGGGATACTTCCCATGGGGGAAGGCAGATATATTGGCTGACGAAATATGACGGGGAAGGCAGGATAGCGGATGAATTCCGGCTGGCAGCAGAGTTTTGGGATTCGCCCGAGAGTACATACGATGAAAACAGCGATTTTACCTATCGCGATGAGAAGATATCCATAGAAGAATATGAGGCATTGTTAAGCGAAATCTTTGGACGGTAAGGTATCACAGTAATCTGGAATCAAGTCCCTGCCGGAACCGAAGCTTTCAGCTCCGAACGCTGCCTACGCAAGGGAGTCTTCAGCCGATATTACTTTGAACAAGTATCAGGAACTGGTCAAGCCCCTGGGGCTGGATAACATTACATGCAAAACGGATGTAGGGCTGAATCATAAACCAGGCAAGGAAAGCAGGGAATATATCACGGTATTCCTGAGGGGCATCCTGGCGGAAGTTTCAAATTTCAAAATCTGGAAGGAAATCTGACCGGAAAAGGGAGGCGTTTCTAAAAATTGTAATAGCATGTCAGCAAGATATATGGTAAAATCAAATGGTGAGACTGAAATGGGATGCTGAAAGAAAAGGAGCAAGAGGAAAATGCCGTTTGAGTATGGATTTTATGAGTTGTTTTTGACATTTTTTTTCTGGGGATTTGCGGGCTGGCTGGTGGAGTGCGTTGATATGCGGATAGAGGCGGGGGAATTTCAGAACAGGGGGTTTTTACATATGCCCTTCTGCCCGATTTACGGCCTGGGGATGGCGGCCGGATCCGTGGCTCTGAGCAGCGTGAGAGAGTCCTATGTGGTTTTGTTTGTATTCGGCGTAGTGTTCTGTTCCGTGGTGGAGTATATCGTGGGCGGCATCCTGGAGAGGATGTTCCGTTCCAAATGGTGGGACTATTCCCATATGCGCTTCAACATCAAGGGAAGGGTATGTCTGAGGAATGCGGTGCTGTTCGGCTTCGGCGCCATTGTGGTATTCCGCTTTGCCCAGCCCTTGCTGGAGAAGGTGATCAGCCGGGTTCCTATGGGAATAAGAATTGCCATAACCGTCATCTTCAGCATGGCTTTTGTCATCGACCTGGCAGCTTCCGCAAGAAGAGCCTGGGCATACCGCAAGAGCCAGGAGGGCGATGGGCTGCGGCTGGTATTCAAGGCGCATAGATGATGGGAGACAAGGACTGCCCGGACAGGAGACACATGGATGGGAATAAAAAAGGCAGAAGCCGTAGAGGGCGGAAGCGATGGGTCGGACTCTGGGGGATCGTGCTGCTGGTGGCCTTCGGGGGATCGGCAACAGCCGGTACGGCACAGGCCGGCGTGCAGACACAGGACACTGTCATCCTGGCCACGGGACAGGATGTCCCCACGGAGGACGGGCTGGAGGAAGGGTATGGTTTTCCGGAGGGATATCAGGAGAAGGCGGTGCAGTTCGTCACCGAGGACGGGGTGGCGCTGTGCGGCTATGTCCTGGGGACAGGCAGCAGGGGCGTCACCCTTGGGCATGCCAGGGGATGGGGGCTGAAGAGCTGCCTTCCTCTGGCGGAGCGCCTGGCGGCGGAGGGGTATCAGGTGATACTGTGGGAGTTCCGTGATACGCTGCCCTCTGCTTCCTCGGCAAAGGGCATGGAGCAGAGGTGGGATCTGGACGTGCTGGCGGCGGCGCAGGTTCTGCGGGAACGGGGCGCAAGGGAAATCGTCGCCCTGGGCGCGTCCTATGGAGGGACGGCTACGGCGGTGGCAGCGGCACAGATCCCGGAGCTGGCGGGAGTGGTCATCCTTTCCGCCCCGGCCTATGACATGGAAATCGATGCCATGGGAGCCATGGAATCCATTACGGCTCCGGCGTTCTTTTCGGTTTCCAGGGAGGACTGGCAGAATGCCCCGGGGGTCTATCAGGCGCATGTGGAGGCTCTCTACGAGGCCTGCGGATCCCAGCAGAAGGAGATCCACCTTATGGAAGGCGATGCCCACGGTACGGATATGGTCACGATTCCGCCGGAGGGAGAGCTGGGTTATGCGTCTGTTCCGAAGACGGAGGAGGAGCGGGAAGCCAGGGAGGAGCTGGCGGATGAGCTGATGCGGTTCGTCCGAGAGGCCTTTGGGGAGACGTCCCAGGGAAATCAGGGGGCAGAGATAGGGATGGAGACATTCCGGCAGGAGCAGATGAGTCAGCTGGCGCGGCGGTTTCAGGCGGCGTGCCAGGAGGCGATTCGAGCCATTTCCCGGCGGCATCAAGGGTGAAAACAGTGGCAGGAAGGGCGGCTGGACTGTGGGGGATGCC
>CAMQOJ010000464.1 GCA_947003375.1 uncultured Lachnospiraceae bacterium | reverse complement strand
CCCTGACGGACACTGGGGCATCCTCCTCGAGGGAGGCGGGAATCATCTGCAAGATTGCCGGCAGCCCGTCAATGCGCGCCTCCACCTCACGCAGCTCCCGGCAGGAGAAGCTTTTCAGCACCGACTTGATGGCCGGGAGCATCTCCAGGGAATTGCGGAAAGCGATGAAATCCCTGGGGTTCGCCGTCTTGTAGGTGACCTTGCTCAGCAGCCGCTCCAAATCGTAGACAGGATTCAGGTATTCCCGGATTTCATCCCTGGAGACACTGTCCTTCCCCAGCTCCTCCACAGCGTCCAGGCGCTTCTCCATCTCTTCCTTATCAATCAGAGGCTGCTCCAGCATGCTCCGCAGGAGGCGCCCGCCCATGGCCGTTTTTGTCTTGTCCAGCACCCCAAGCAAAGAGCCTCGCTTCTGCTTCTCCCGCATGGTCTCCGTCAGCTCCAGGTTCCGTCTGGTAGAGCTGTCCAGCAGCATGTATTTATTGGTCAGATAGGGATACAGATGGGTGAAATGGGCCAGGTCCGTCTTCTGGGTGTCGTACAGGTACTGCAGCAGCGCCCCCGCCGCGGTCATTCCCGTGGGGAAATCCTCGATACCCAGCCCGATCAGGGTATTCACCTTAAAATGCCGCAGCAGGAGCCGCCTGCATCCGTCGTCGTCAAACAGATGGGGCTCCAGCGCGTTGACGGAGATGTGGTACTTCCCCCGCAGCCCCTCCACATCGAAGCCGCTGACCAGGAAATTCTGGTTGCAGATGATTTCCGAGGGCTCGTACTTCATCAGCTCGTCGTTCAGCTTCTTTAAATCCTCCACCTCTGTGAGATAGTAGTCCCCTGTGGTGACGTCCGCCACGGAGATGCCGATTTTCGTGGGGGTGTAGGCGATGCTCATCAGGAAGTTGTTTTTGGACTCCTCCAGGGACTGGAGGTTCAGGTTCGTTCCAGGGGTCACGATGCGGATGACCTCCCGCTTTACCAGCCCTTTCGCCAGCTTGGGGTCCTCCACCTGCTCACAGATGGCCACCTTGTAGCCCCTGTTGACCAGCTTGGTCAAATAACCCTCCACCGCATGATAAGGGACGCCGCACATGGGCGCCCGCTCCTCCAGGCCGCACGCCTTTCCCGTCAGGGTAAGCTCCAGCTCACTGGACACCGTCTTCGCATCCTCGAAAAACATTTCATAAAAGTCCCCCAGCCGGTAAAAAAGGATGCAGTCGGCGTACTGCTTTTTCGTCTCCATATACTGCTGCATCATGGGGGTGAGTTCACCTGCTGGAATCTGTTCTGGCATAGCTTTCGCTCCTGTTCTGTGTCTTTTGTGTGTAATGGCAGCCAGGGTTGTTGGTGCGGCCGGCTGCATGGGAGTTTGGGATGTTCAAATACAGAATGCCGCATATAGAGGCACTGATTTCAGGCCGTCCTTTTCACCGAAATTCTTCAGGGACAGCCGGATGGCATATGCCGGCTGATACGCGTCTCTGAAAACGCTCAGGCTTCTGGAACGCACATGCTCCCCTTTTTTTACCTCTATGGCGATAATCTGGTTCTCTTTCTGTAATACAAAGTCAATTTCCGCGGTGTTGGCGCTTTCCCAGTAATAGAGGGGATATCCCTTTGCCGCTAGCTGCTGCGCCACATAGTTCTCTGTCACTGCTCCCATGAAGAGATTGCCCTCCCCGGACAGAATGGTCTGTCCGGAGATGCCCGCTTTCGTGACGAGGAGGCCCGTATCGCCCATATACAGCTTGAAAGCCGACAAGTCCGCATACACGGAAATCGGCTCGTACGCCTGTGCGATGCGCTGGCATTTCAGAACCACGCCTGCAGAATTCAGCCACTCGATAGAAGCGCCGAAAATAGCCGCGCTTCCGCCCTTCTGCACAATCTTGTACTGAAATTTTTTATTCTCTTTAGCGAGCTGCGCCGGTACGGACTGGTAGCAGGCCCGAATCTTGACACTGTCCGCATTTGTGGCATATTTTGCCATATCCGCGATATAGTTGTCCAGGATATCGTTCTGTACCAGAGCGGCATCCAGAAAACTGTCATTCGCCAGAAAGGCATTGACGCTGGCTGGCATTCCGCCTACCAGCAGATATTCCCTGTACAGCTCTGTCGCCGCCAGGTGAAGGCCATCCGGCAGGGCCTCCATGGACTCATAGGCATTCCTGATTGCTTCCGCCAGCTTATGTTTCCCTCTTGCCCAAAGATATTCCTCGAAGTCCAGAGGATACAGCACCAGTGATTCCACCTTGCCCACCGGAAAAGAGTATCGCTCCCTGTGGATTGCCACCCCAAGCAGGCTCCCCGCTGCCACCACATGGTACTCCGGCGCTTCCTCGCTGAAATATTTCAGAGCCGTCAGCGCTCTCTCACAGGCTTGAATCTCGTCCAGGAAAAGCAGCGTCTTGCCGGGACGGATCGCCTCCCCGGCGGCAACCTCAAGATATTGCAGGATTTTTTTCGGCGAAATGTCTCCGGCGAAATAAGAAGCGGCGGCAAGATTCGTCTCCAGATTTACATAGACCGTATTTTCAAATTGCTCTTCTCCAAATTTTCGGAGGATATAGGTCTTGCCCACCTGTCTGGCTCCATTGACCAGCAGGGCCTTGCCCGACTTTCTCAGTCTCCAGTCGGTCAACTGCGCTTCCGCCTTCCGCGGAATGCTCTTCTTCCATGGGATGCTCTTCTTCCATTCCATTGGTAACCTCCTGCCCTTTCGCTGCCTTTGGCTCACATTACCAAAATACCATGATTCGATTTTTAAATCAATAAAAATATATAAACTTTATATTTTTCGGCACTTAACAGTCACAAGAATCCGATTTAGTCCAAAAACGCCATCTCCTCCACATATTCCATGACAAGCCCGTCCCCCTCCACATGCAGCGGGTACACCACATAGCCGGACGCAAAATAGTCCTCCGCGTTCCAGCGGTCGCCGTAGTACAGGACTTTTCCGTCCTCATGCAGGACAAAGGCAGGCTGGCTTCTGTAGGTGGTCTCGTCCCCAATCTCCCGCAGACGGCTCCACCGCCCCTCCATGGAATCGGCCACGGCGTACTTCCCCTGATTCGGCGCCCAGCCGGTGCAGAAGGAGCTCAGCATGTAATATTTCCCGCCTATCTTCACCACCGCGGGGGCCTCCCGGTATTCTCCCTGCCAGAGCCTGTGAACCAGATTGTCTACATTCATGTAGTCGTCCGTCAGCCGATACATGTGCAAATCCGCATTGTCCCGGGCTGCCGAGATGAAATAGGCCGTCCCGTCATCATCCTGGAACAGGGTGCAGTCCCTGGACATGAAGCCATATGGGTTGAAATGTCCGTGATAGGTGAAAGCCCCATCCGGCGCATCGCAGGTGGCGATTCCCACCGCAGCGTCGCGATAGTCCTTTCCGTTCTCGAAATGCATCCACATGACGAACTTTTTCGTCCGCTCATTGTACAGCACCTTGGGCCGTTCCAGGTTGACCTTGCCGCCGTCTTCCCGCCGCAGCTGGATTTTCGTCCTGACGCGGTACGCTTCCGTCTTCGAGGAGGCGGTGAGCACATGCCCCCGGAGCTCCCAGTCCGACAGGTTTTTGGAGCGGTAGCAGCTTACATAATAATCCTCTCTCCTGTCCTCCCCGTACCAGTAATAATATCCCCCAAAGGAAATCATGTATCCGCCGTGGGCGTGGATGGGGGCACCGTCCGTGTCTTTCCATAATGTTCCGTTTTTTAATATACCCATAGCCGGTCTCCTTCATATATTTCTCTTAATATTAAGCACATTCATCAATGCTTCCTGTAATACTCTTGACACATTAATTCCTGCA
>CAMQOJ010000463.1 GCA_947003375.1 uncultured Lachnospiraceae bacterium | reverse complement strand
GCAGAACTGGGAGGGGCTGCTGGAGAGGCTGGCGCGGGGAAAGACCGGGACGCAGGTAAAATAGGCTATGAGAAGAGCCGGCTGGACTGGCTGCGGGGAAGCGTGAAGGATTTGATGCCAGATGAAAGACAGGGGGACAGGAATGTCGATTTATATATTCAGTCTGCTGGTGGGCTATATGCCGAACGGGGTGGACAATGCCCAGGGATACCGGGCCGGGATGCTGCGTGAGATGGGGTATCCTGCCACACATATCTTTACGAAGCTGCCCACAAGGCGCTATGTGAACCGCTATAGGAAGGCCGGTATCCATGTGGATGAAATGCTCAGCCTCCACCAGATTTTTACGGACAACAGGACGCTGGAGCTGACGGGCAGGGCAGAGGAGAAGCTGGAGGAGCTGAGGAGGAGCCTGGGGTATACGGAGCTGCGGCGGGAGGAGAGGGAAATCCAGCTGCTTCGGGACGGCGCCAGGATAGCGGCGCTTCTGCTGGAGCAGGACATCCCGGCGTATTTCTACGGAATCCATTATTACAGCCAGGGGAAGCTGGTGCGCACGGAATATTATACGGACGGGCTGGCTTATGTGGATTATTATGTGACGGATGTGTCGGAAAAAGGCGCCTTTGCCAGGCTGGCGAGACGCAGCTTCCTCAACAGGGACGGAGCTGTGGCCTATGAGCAGTTCTTCGATGGGGAGAGGGAATGGTACGTCTTTCCGGAGGGGAGGCTGTGCACGAAATCGGAATTCATCGGGGAAGGCGTGAAGGCCCTGGACCTGACGGAGCGGGACACGGTCATCGTGGATCGTTCCTCTCAACTGGACTTCGTGCAGCCGCTGTTCCGGTTCGGCAGGAGGGCCAGGTTCATTGCGGTGCTCCATTCCGGGCATTTTTTTGAAAAGGGCGAAGACCCGCGGACTGTATATCTGAATTACGAGTATTATTATTGGTTCAAATACACGGCTCTGATTGATACCATGGTGGTGTCCACCCAGGAGCAGAAGGAAGAGCTGACGGAAAAGCTGCGGGAATATGGCTGCAGGGTGCCGGACATAGCGGTGATACCGGCAGGCGGGCTTGACAGGCTGCGGTATCCGGAGGGAGAGAGGCGGCCTGGTTCCATTCTGTCCGTCTCCCGGATGGATCCCAGGAAGAAGATTGAATGGATTGTCCGCAGCGTAATCAGGGCACATGACCAGAATCCGGGGATTTCCCTGGACATCTATGGGCGCGGCGAAGCGGATTATACAGAATATCTGCAGCGGCTGGTGGAGGAGCATGGCGCCCGGGATTATATCCGCTTCATGGGGAGGCGGGATGTGACGGAGGTCTATAAAAGCTATGAGGTATTCATGACGGCATCGCTGTGGGAGACCCTGGGGCTGTCGGTCATGGAGGCAGTGGGCTCCGGCGCGGCGGTGATTGGGCTGGATGTGAAATACGGGAACAGGGTGTTCGTCCATCCCGATCGGAACGGGTATCTGGTGGATTTTGACGTGAGGTATGTGGATGGGGAGGATGAACCGCTGATTGCGGACATGGCCCGGAGAATCGTGGATATCTTTCATGACAGGAAACGGCTGGAGGGTTTCCACCGGGAATCCTATGAGGCCGCAGGCGGGTTCCTGCAGGGGGTTGTGGCGGAGATGTGGAGAGGATTGCTATTGACATCTGACAGAGACGGGGATGGTGCGCGAAAATGATTTACAGCATCCATCATAATTTAAATTGGCTTAAGGGTGGCCTGGAATATGCCCAGGTATATAGAGCAAAAATATTGCGAAGGCTTGGCCTTGACGCGAAATTTATCTTTTATGAGATGTTTCCGGCAGACAATATCCAGCATGTAATGGAAGAGATAGGCTTTCAGGATTCGGAAATTATATGGCTGAATACTGTTTTTACGGATTGCAGGATTTCTCCGATTACATATACGCTGGAACAGATGGAGAATGCCTTAGGAGACAAAAAGTATATTGTATCAAGAAAGGGTACTGTCATAAAATATACTTTTCCGGAGAAAAACATTTATTATAATGCATATCTGGAAAATGATACTGGAGACCGGGTGCATCGTGTGGAGCTGATTTCCAATGGGTGTTTGATTCGGAGGGATTACTATACCTATTGCAGGATTTATTCGGAATATTTTGCGCCGCTGAATGGATATGCGCATTTATATCAGCGAAGATTTTTTAATGAGGACGGAAGCGTTGCCTTTGAAGAAATCATCGACTCCCAAAATGTGATGTACAAATTCCCGGACAGGATACTTTATTCTCGTGATGAATTAGTAGAATACATGTTGTCCAGCCTGAAGCTTACGGAATCTGATATTGTCCTGATTGACAGCGGTGCTAGTAAGATTGACCTGGCAGGTATTATACGGGGCATATCTTTGGCAAAAATCGGTTTTATTATCCATTCAAATCATTTTATAGAATATAGGGCAGACTCTGATTGGGTTCGCTGGAATCCATATTATGAATATGCATTGTCACATCCTGGGCAGATAGACTTTTTTGTGATGTCGACAGAAGCGCAGAGCAGCCTTTTGAAGTCACAGTTTCTAAGGTATCTTAACGCCGCGCCCAGAATAATGACAGTACCAGTAGGTGGTCTGGATAGACTTCGGTATCCGAAAACATTGAGAAAGAAATGTTCTCTGATTACTGCATCGAGACTGTCGGAAGAGAAGCATATCGACTGGGTTATTGATGCAGTTGCAGAGGCGAGGAAAGTGCTTCCGGAGCTGACTTTGGATATTTACGGCAAAGGCTATGAAGGAGAGAATCTGAGAGACCAGATTGACAGGCTGCATTGTAATGGATATGTCCGTCTTTGCGGACATAAAAATCTGGATGAGGTGTATCAAGATTATGAAGCATATATATCCGGTTCGATTGGGGAAACATTTGGCCTTACCTTAATGGAGGCTATCGGTTCAGGCCTTCCTATAATAGGATTTGATGTACGCTATGGGAATCAGATTTTTATCGATGAGGAAAAGAATGGGTACAAAATACCATGGAAGCCTACGATGAAAAGAAGGGAGTGTATACAGGGACTTACAAATTGTATCATTCGTCTCTTTACAGAAGCTAATTTGGTGAGTTTCCAGAAGCATTCATACGAAAAGTCAAAAGCCTATCTGACGGGGGAGGTGGAAAAAAAGTGGAGAGATATATTGAGCCGGATGTAATATTACTTTTCGATACATATTCCCGAGAAAGCCGAATGTTGCATGAATCTTTTAAAATGGCGGGTTGCGGGTATCCTGCAGTAGTTCTTGGAGAGGACACTTTTTTACCGGATGATGTCATGTCCGTATATAGCCTTTTCCTTGACGGCCAGGGGGGAGAGGGAGCAGGCCGCACACGGCCATTATACTTTAATGAAGTCAGGGTGCCGGATTATTGGGGAATAGACGACACCGGAAGGATACATTGCCTTCAAGAAAAAAAGGGTAGAATCATTTACGCGGAGCCGGTTGAAAAGCGTTTTGTAAAGGATGTAGAATGGTTTGACGGAAACGGTGTAGTACGGCTGAGCGAACATTATAATAGCAAAGGAAAAATATGTGCCAGGACGAGTTATGATGCGAAGGGCAAGAAAATAAATAGAGCCTGGTTTTCCGAGAAAGGACAAGAAATGATTGTGGAGAATCATGTCACGGGAGATATCGTCCTGAACGGAAACGATGGTGAAACAGATGGACAGAAGGTTTTTCAGAGTAAGAAGGAATTCGCCCTGTATTTTATGGAAAAAACAGGATTTTCTAAAAACAGAATTTTCTTTAATAATTGGTTCATCTTGTTGTTTTTGTTGCTTTTCT
>CAMQOJ010000462.1 GCA_947003375.1 uncultured Lachnospiraceae bacterium | reverse complement strand
ACGAGATCCTCATCTGTCTCGTGGGCTCGGAGATGTGTATAAGAGACAGGTGGGGGCTATGACGCCGGAGGAGCTGGCGGGGTGGATGGGGAAGATTATTGCGTGAGGGGAGTGGGGCTTTGCGTGACAGCCTGGTCCTCGGGAGAGGGCGGCGTCTGCGGTTAATGCTGGTCTGACTGTAAGGCACAGAGCTGTGAGAGCAGATGATCATCGATTTTGGGAATCAGGTCCGGCGGAAAGGCTTTTATATTGACCTTGTGCTTGGGGCTTTGATAAGTAATTTCCGTGTACTGGGGCTGACTGATCGGCTTTCGGAGAATGGCGAAGATTTTCCCGGGAGGATTTGGGATGAGATTACGTATATCTTCTTTCAACACCGTATTTGGTATGTAGCTTTGTCCGGCTTTTATGAGGCCGAGGCACGCGGCGGTGGTGCCGGTAACCTTTTCCGTATATAAATCCACATGAGCGCCGGCATAATCGCCAATCATTCTGGCGGAATAGGCAATAAGCATGATGTTGCGGAGAACCTGGAGTTTCAGCTCGGTAGTATGGTTTTCTCTGAAGAGGATATCGGATTCTTTCAGGCGCCTGTCGATTGCGTTCCGGTAGAAGGCATTTGCTTTTGTGCCGGATGGGGGCTTGATGCCAGTGAAGTGCAGGAAATTATTGGCTCGAAAGGTGGCTTCCAGGAATGCCGGGCTATTATTGCCATTCCGATAGACAAAAGCCAACTGCCTGTCGCATAGATTGGCGGCATATAGAGAGGCGCACTTGGTGATGATGGAAATCGCTTCTTTTTTCGTCATTATGGTTCTCCTGTAGATATATATACGGCATTTAATTCTTGCCAACCACATAGCACAGCCGGTCATGCCGTTTATCCGGTTTTTGGCAAGATTTAATCGCTACCTATATAAAATGCGAAAAGGCGATCTACCTGCCGCAGCAGATAATCTCGCCTCTTCCTGACTGATTTTTCTGTTGTCCGCCAACCGTCCAGCGCCCGAAGTCTGGAATGAATCTCTGGTTTTTCCGTTGCCAGCCAACCGTCCAGCGCCCGAAGTCTGGAATGAATTTCGGATTCTTGTGTCAGCCCACATGAAAGGCATATAGCCCTTCTATTGCTTATAGTATACATGGAGGAGAGGGACCATGCAATCTTTTTTTGCTAATTTCACAATATTTTTCCTGTAGGCATTTTTTGTATGCTATACTGCAGTGGGAAAAGGTGGATTTGTCGGAGGGGATGAGAGCATCGACAGGAAAGCATAGATATAGATTTACTTAGGAGGATAGAAAAATGTATATCGCAGACGAATCAAGGTATGAAAAAATGCAATATAACCGCTGCGGGGCCAGCGGGCTGAAGCTCCCGGCGGTGTCTCTGGGGCTGTGGCACAATTTCGGCTCCAACGGCAATTTCGACAACATGCTGGACATGTGCCAGACTGCGTTCGACAATGGCATCACCCATTTCGACCTGGCCAACAATTACGGCCCGGTGTACGGCGCGGCGGAGGAGAATTTCGGCCGCATCCTGAAAAAGAGCCTTGGGGCCTACAGGGACGAGCTGGTCATCTCCACCAAAGCCGGATACGACATGTGGCCGGGGCCTTACGGCGACTGGGGCAGCAAGAAGTATCTGGTGGCCAGCCTGGACCAGAGCCTGGGCAGGATGGGACTGGACTACGTAGATATCTTCTACCACCACAGGCCAGATCCCGAGACGCCGCTGGAGGAGACCGCCAGGGCGCTGGACGGCATCGTCAGGAGCGGCAAGGCCCTGTACGTGGGGGTTTCCAATTACGATAAGGAGCAGACCATTGCCATCGCAAAGCTGTTCCGGGAGATGGGTACGCCCTTCATCATCAACCAGAGGAGCTATTCCATGCTGAACCGCAGCATCGAGGCCGATGGGCTGAAGGACTATGCGGCAAAGAACGGCATCGGCATCATCACGTTCTGCCCGCTGGCCCAGGGGCTCTTGACGGACCGCTACTTAACCGGCCTCCCGGCGGACAGCCGCATCCGCACGGACGGAAGGTTCCTGAAGGAGAGCTCCATCCGGGAGGAGACCCTGGACAGGGTGCGCGCCCTGGGTGAAATCGCCAGAGAGCGGGGACAGAGCCTGGCCCAGATGGCATTGGCCTGGATCCTCCGGGACGGGGACATCACCAGCGTGCTGATCGGCGCGTCAAGGCCATCCCAGATACTGGACAATGTGGGGATGCTTGGCAATGTGGAGTTTGACCGGGAAGAGCGGGAGAGGATTGACCGGATACTGGAGTAAATAAACGGCATTTAATCGCTGCATATATAGATTTTTCAGGAGAAAGGCTGTATGCAGCCCGCAGTGAAAACAGGATATGGCATTTCAAAATAAACAGCCCCGGCGCCCACAGGCCCGGAGCTGTTTTTCAGTATGGATAAAGGGCAGTTTTGGCGCTCCATTGCGGCTTGACAGGAAGAATGACAGGAATTACTATATTGATAAGAGGAGATTTCTATGGATGAGTGGAGAGAACGGCTGGCCGGGATAGACGACGACTATCTGATCGGCATCAGCAATAAGGGAATTGTCAAGCGGGCCTATAAAGACATGGAAGAAGGGCGATTAATGGAAGAGGGTCCTTCCGTGGAAGAGGAGAATTCCATGGAAGGAGCCGCTGCCGGGATTGGCGCGCTGGGGGAAGAGGTTGTGGTAAAGGTGGGAGCGGAGACCGTGACGGTGCGCTTTCCTCTGGGGGAGAGCAAGTGCACCTGCCCCTCCAGGAGCATCTGCCGCCATGTGGTACATGGGATTCTGATCCTGCGGGAGCGCTGCCTTGGGGGTGGCACGGATTCCGCAGGACAGGATGCGCAGGATCTGTCGGCAGCGGGCACGGCGAATGGGCAGGATGCGAGGGATGCGGATGACGGGGGAAGCCCGGTCCTGTGTGGGCCGGAGGCCGCCCAGAATCCGGAGGGAAGTCTGGTACAGGAGGCCGCCCAACGACCGGAGAGCAGTTCGGCACAAGAAGCTGTCCAAAATCCGAAGGGTAGTCCGGTACAGGAAACTGCCCAACGACCGGAGGGCAGTCCAGTACGGAAAGCTGCCCAAAAACCGGAGGGAAGTCCGGTACAGGAAGCCGCCCAAAATCCAAAGAGCAGTCCGTCACAGGAAGCAACCCAAGAATCGGAGCCCATTCCGGATTCCGGCATCGTGCCGGGGCGGGGCGGTTCCACTAATCAAAACCAAAATAACGACATAAACGTAGTCAATAAAAACCGACACAGCCCCGCATGGAAAGAGATAGACGCCTACCCCTTCGATAAGCTCCAGAAGGCCCTGGGCAGCCGCTATTTCCAGGCTTTCGTCAACCAGGCCGCAGGCGGCATCCGCCCGGTGATACAGGAGTCCTCGGTGGTCACTGTCCACCTGCCGGAACAGGGGATGACAGTGAAGCTCCTGTCCCCTCTGGAATATTCCACCTGCACCTGCCATAAAAAGGAGCTGTGCAGGCACAAGGCCGCCGCCATCCTCTGGTGCCAGATGGAGACTGGCGTATTGACCAGAGAGGCCCTCCGGGCGGAGACGGCGGACACGCCGGTTTACGACCTGGAGGAAGTGAGGGACGCGGCCGGGCAGATGGAGCGCTTCCTGGAGGAGCTTTTGGGCACCGGGCTGTCCCGGGTGTCCCCCGATGTGCCGGACTACCTGGAGCGGCTTGCCATCATCAGCCACAATGCCAGGCTCTCCAGGTTCGAGGGATATTTCCGGGCGCTGGCGGACTCCTACGGCAGATACTTCGCCAGAAAGGCAGCCTTCCGCACGGAAGACCTGATGGAGCAGCTGACAAGGCT
>CAMQOJ010000461.1 GCA_947003375.1 uncultured Lachnospiraceae bacterium | reverse complement strand
ATCAGCTACGGATTCCGGTCTTCGAGGTGATGAAGTCTACGGACGCCATCCAGAACATGATTCGGGAGAACAAGGTGAACCAGTTGGGGGCTGTCATGCAGGCCGGCGTGAACGAGGGCATGTGCACCATGGACGGGAATCTCCTGCGGCTGTGCCGGGAGGGGAGGATCACCAAGTCCACGGCGCTGAAATTCCGCACCCATTACGGATACGAGTACATGGAGAAGAGGCTTGGGGAGAACTGATTGTCAATTGACCTCCAGGATTACCCGCCAGGATAAAAATTCCTGTTGACAAAGGGATTGATTCGTAGTAAAGTATAGGACGGATAGAGGATAGCAGAGGACAGCAAAGCATATCCTCCACAATTTCATATGATTTCTCTTATTCAGAGTCGGTGGAGATACATAGGATCGATGAAGCCGCGGCAACCCCATTGAGGAAGGTGCCTACCTGAGCGAGTGTTTTTCGAACAATAAGAGGATTTGACATCGACAGATTAGAGTCCGCTTATTATGGAAGAAAGGCATTCCATGGTAAGCGGACTTTTTTGCTGGGATATCTTGACAGGCCTTTGCGCAGAATGGAGCTGTGCAAGGATGCAGAAAGGAGAGGATATGGAAGAAAAGCATTCCATGGAAGAGGGGCATTCCATGGAAGAGGAGCATTCCATGGAGCACAGGATTATTTCCGGACGGTATGAACTGGGAACCGAAGAACAGAAGGCGGGATACCGTCAGCTGTTTGGGGAAGAGGACATACAGCATAAATTCGACCTGTACTTTCACTGGTACAATATCGTCCACGAACTGGGGCATTGCCTTCTGGAGGATTGGGGGATAGAAATGCCCAATGTCCAGGAAGAAATGTATGTGAACGAGTTTGCCGTAGCGTATTGGACCCAGGCGGACGAAGGGGAGCGTATGGGGGAACTGAGCAGGCTTCTGGAGGCTGCGACGGGTGCCCTGCCGCCGATTGTGCCGGAGGACATGGGATTTGAGGAATATTTTGAAAAGATATGGAACACTGGCCAGTTGGACAATGCTGTGACATATGGGTATTTTCAGCTGAACAGTGTGCGGAAGGCCATGGAGAAAGGCTCTGACCTGGCCACCGTGCTGGAGAGGGCAGGGATTGAGGCGGATTTGACGGCTCCTATGGAGGCCTACCGGGGAGAGGTAAGCGCGGCCCATGCGCAGGACGTCCTGGAATGCGCGGTGGAGAACTTAAAGCGGCTGAAGCTTCCTGTGCCTCGAATCAGGGTCGAATTGGTGGAGAATCCATTGATTCAACGCTGCGTATGAGTGCCATGCTACATCCGCTATCCTTTCCCGCAGGCAAGGGGGCCTGGTCCATTGCCTGAAGGAATATATGGTGTACAAATTGTTTACATATTTCATTGTTTGGGATAAAGAAAGGAAGAGAAAAATGGAAAAACATTTATTTACATCGGAATCAGTGACAGAGGGACATCCCGACAAGCTCTGCGACGCAGTGTCGGATGCTATCCTGGACGCCTGCATGGAGCAGGACCCCATGAGCCGCGTGGCCTGCGAGACCGCCAGCTGCACCGGCTTCGTACTGGTGACAGGTGAAATCACCACCGCGGCCAACCTGGACATTCCCGCCATCGTCAGGAAGACGGTGAATGAGATCGGGTACAATGACTCCAAGGTGGGATTCGACGGCAATACCTGCGCCGTGATGGTGGCCCTGGACAAGCAGTCCCCGGACATCGCCATGGGCGTGGACAAGGCCCTGGAGGCCAGGGAGGCCCAGATGACCGACGAGCAGCTGGAGGCCATCGGCGCGGGAGACCAGGGCATGATGTTCGGATATGCCACCAATGAGACGCCGGAACTGATGCCCTACCCCATCGCGCTGGCCCACAGGCTGGCCAGGCAGCTCACCAGGGTGCGCAAGGACGGGACGCTGCCCTATCTGCGGCCGGACGGCAAGAGCCAGGTGTCCGTGGAGTACGATGAGGACGGGAAGCCCATCCGCCTGGAGGCCGTGGTGCTCTCCACCCAGCATGACGAGAATGTGACCCAGGAGCAGATCCATGGGGATATCAAAAAATATGTCTTCGACCCCATCCTGCCCGGGGAACTGATAGATGAAGACACCAAATTCTTCATCAACCCCACGGGCCGCTTCGTCATCGGCGGGCCCCAGGGAGACGCAGGGCTCACCGGACGCAAGATTATCGTTGACACCTACGGCGGAGCTGCCCGCCACGGCGGCGGCGCCTTCTCCGGCAAGGACTGCACCAAGGTGGACAGGAGCGCCGCCTACGCCGCCCGTTATGTGGCCAAGAACATCGTGGCTGCCGGCCTGGCGGAGAAGTGCGAGATTCAGCTGTCTTACGCTATCGGCGTTGCCCAGCCCACTTCCATCATGGTGAGCACCTTCGGCACAGGGAAGGTGAGCAATGAGAGGCTGGTGGAGATCATCCGGGAGAACTTTGACCTGCGCCCCGCGGGCATCATCAAGATGCTGGACCTGCGCAGGCCCATCTACCGCCAGACCGCGGCCTACGGGCATTTCGGCCGGGACGACGTGTCCCTGCCCTGGGAGGCTGTGGATAAGGCGGAGATTTTGAAGAAGTATCTATAATACTGGGAGGCGGAAAATGGGCAGAAAGAGACAGCTTTACCTGGACTGGATTAAGGCGGGGGGGCAGGGATGATCGTGATGCTCCACACCATGAGCAATACGATGAATGCAGGCGGATTTTATGTTTCGGATTTCCGCATACAGGTGTGGTATGTCCTGCACCAGTTTCTGTTTACGGCTGTCCCCCTGTTCATCATGGCTACAGGAGCCGGCTTTTTATCTACAGGGCGTTCCTGCGGCTACAGGGACATGGGGAGGCATATTGCCAGAATAGTATGCTGTATCCTGTTTTTCGGAACTCTGTTTTATGTGGTACGGATGTTGGTAGAGAGGAAGCCGTTCGGGCCCGCGGATTTGATTCTGGCAATCTTTCAGGACAATACATGGTCACATTGTGGTACCTGTACCGTTTGCTGGGTCTCTACTTTTTCATACCGTTATTGTGGGCTTTCATGAATGTCTCGAAGCTGTGGGAACAGGCTGTTTTTGCAGGGCTGCTGCTGTTTTTTGCCTCTGTCTATCCATATGTCTGCGGGATGATCGGATTTATTCCCGCGAGCAATGAGCCAAGCGGCCGTGCTTGCACGGCCAGTTGGCGAATGCCGCGAGGGTCAAATACCCCGCTGCTCTGCAGCGTTGCAAGATTGATACCCCGTTGCTTGCAGCGGGGTATTTGATTCCGGCCAGGATTCTGCCTGTTTCCGGCACGTGGCTTTTCTGTGCTTTGGCGGGGGGAATCCTGGGCGGGCTTCCCGTCGAAAAAATGAGAAAATATCGGGGCCTGATTCTGGCGGGAATCATGGCGGGCCTTGGAGGAGTCGTCTGGGAAGGGATGCGGCAGACGGTGATGTCGGAGGAACATCCTTTTTTGCTGCTTCTGGCGATAAGCCTGTTTGCGCAGACGAAGCTTTGGTGCGATGAAAAGGAAAGCTTCCCGGGGATGGGGAAACTGGCCGGAAATATGCTGGGCGTGTACATTATCCATCCCGTGTTCATTCATATATGCGTGAAAGTGCTGCGGTTTAATCCCCAGCTTTATCTGCCGGTGCTGACCGTCCCGCTTACCGCGGCGGCGATTTATGCCCTGTCAGTGGCAACGGTGTGTTTTTTGCGCAAAATTCCGATTGTCAGAAGATGTCTTCTGTAAGATGCTGCCGTAACCTTTTTCTCCCAAATTTGATGACCGGAGATTCTATCTATCCAAGTGCTTTAGTGGGGGCTGCAGAAAGC
>CAMQOJ010000460.1 GCA_947003375.1 uncultured Lachnospiraceae bacterium | reverse complement strand
GGACAAGTCATAACATAGCAACTTATTATAAAACCGAGATACAAACCATAATTTCTTCTCAATAACGACAAAATCCTGTTCCCACAGCCCAACTCCATCCCTCTTGTTAATAACGAATGAATTTTGAATTATATAGTCTTTTCCGCATAATTTATATAAATTAAGTACACTGCTTTCGTCCCCATAATATGCGTCACTCAGACAGATTGCCCGATCCATATCCGCCGTATCATCATAAATCCCCCAACCATCTCTCCGATAATTTTCAACAATTTCCTTATACTCCGCTTCCAACTCCAGCCGCATACTCTCAATAGTAGCCCTAAACAAAGGATGCGGCCTCCAAAGCAGCGCTACCTCATCCCGTTTCTCATAAAAGACCCTGAACACATCCCGCATCTTCTCCAGATACTGCCCATTATACTGTAGCAATGCCGTAACCGTAGTATTATAAAAGATAACCTTCTTCCAACTCCCATCCGCCTTCCGGATAACCTTCATCCACTCCTCCGGAATCTCCAAATCCTCCTTCCGGGTACTCAGCACCTTGTCCACCTTCGGCGACCCCAGCCCCAGTATCTTCTTCTCCCAATACACCCTGCTCCGCCCCTGCCCCGACATGAATTCCGTCAGCACATTGACATAAGCCTGCCGCATATCCTCCGACTGCACAATCACCTGATCCGCATACGCCACCCCCGGCACCAGGCAGAACTTCTCTATGCCTTCCAACTCCTGCCTATTCTCCGGATCAACCTCCCCCAGTATAAAATAAGGCACATACACCAACTTATCCGTAAACTTCTTCAAATTCTTCGAATAAAAAAACGGATGCACGCTGGTCACAATATTACAGTCATCATAAGGATTATGTATGTATACCATATCCGGTCTGCGCGTCTCGAAATCGTAATCCTCATACCACACCACCGGCACGTCCTTGGGATACTCCCCGCCCTCATAATGCAGCTCCCGGAAGCTCCCATCGGGATTCTTGTCATAATAGGGAATGGGAATCACATAGGCATCACAGTCCGGATCCTCATCCGCAGCCTTCCAGATGCTCTCCAGGCTGTCCCACATGGAAGCCTTGTAAGGCAGGAACACCACCTCTGTCCGAATCCTGATATCGTTCTTCACGCTGCTCTCAATCTTGAAAAACATCTGCCGCAGGCTCTTATATACTTTGCCGACAGCAATCGGCTGCCCTTTCTCCAGTTCCCCGTAAATCCGATAGACCTGCTCACAGTAGGACTCCAACAGGGCAATCGTGGCAAAGCCCTCCCCTTCCGCTGCTTCAATCAGGTTTCCCAGCGCAATGGCTCCGTCCTGGCAGTCCGCCAGTAGGCTCAGGGCAGCGGAAATATTCTTTTTTTCAATGGCTTTCCGGATTTCGTCATGGGCTTCTCCCAATATTTTTATGAAATCCTCCGCCTGCTGCTTCTGCGCTTTCCGCATGTCCGCCTCTCCCTGTGCCGGATTCCCTGACAGGATTCCGTCTGTCCTTATCCGAAGAATCCACAGCACCACTTACAATGTACACTGCAGGTCAATGAAAATAGCAGCAAACCGCACCGAAAGACCCCAGGCCACATATGCTCACTATGGACAGCTTTGCAAATCCTGGCGGTCTTAAGGAATTGTCTACCACTAACTGCTGCGCGTTCAAAGCCGTTTTCCTTGTGTTTCAAGGCTTTTTCACACAGAAATTGCAGCAGTTATTTTCCGACAGTTCCTAAATATAAATAAGGTATATTGGTCATCCATAGCGTCTCGCCGGATGATGCGGCATCAAGCCGCTTCGCTCCCTGGTACGTCACATCCCGGACTTTCTGTCCGGTTGCCCAAAGCCGCGCTCCAGGCCTGCGGTATGTACCGCGTTGTGTTCCCAGGATCCTGGCATACCCAATCCGCAGCCGCCCAAAGGGTTCCTGCCTTCTAATGCCGTCCGCCGCGCCCGTGGACACGGCTTTTTATATCATGGACAGACTCTCCAGTCCTCCCGGAGCATGGCTCCAGTCCGGTAAAACCCCGGCTCCCCGCCGGAATCCATCTGAATCGTCATCCCTATGATCCCATTCATGTTTTATGCGCACAAGCTTCTGCCCAACTCCCTGGTGGGGACGATATTTCGGGCCGACATGTGTTTCCAAGTGGTGAAGAGCAAAATCTTCGGGCTGCTGCAGCTCGAGATGAATTTTACTCCATCATTCCCGGAACCTTTTACTCATGCGCCAGTTTGCCTGGCAAGTTTTCAGAATCGTCAGTATCTATCCAAAAATCAGTTGACAACCCTGCCTTCTATCCCCCGCTTCAGCACGTTCCTGGCAGTATTCGTCTTCTCCTCCGCCGAATACCCGCAGGCATTGCAGAGGAAAATCCCTTTCTTCCTGCCGCCGCGCTCCATCGCGCCGCAGCTGCTGCACTCATTGCTGATGTCCTTCCCCAGCACCTCCACGATTTCCACCGACTGCTCTCTGCATTTCTGTTCCAGGCGGCTGCGGATGTAGCCTCTCTGCCACATGGCCACGGAGTGGTTGATTTTCCGGTTGATGCCGCCCGCCTTTGGCCTGGGCATTCTGACGATGTAGATCCTCCGGGGCTTCTCTGTGCGCAGGAAGCGGTTCAGCTCCTGGTTGATATAGCTGTGGAGCCGCTCCTCCATCCGATGCCTCCGGGCATTGTACTTCCTGCGCCCCGGGTTATCGGCTCTGTTGCGGTTATAGCTCCTGGTCTGCTGCCTGACCCACTCGGCATATTCCGTCTGCAGAGCGCCCAGTTCCTCGCCATAATGATGCCCTTCCTGGGTGGTGAGCATGGTGAACATCCCCATGGCCAGTCCTATCCGGTTCACATAATCCTCATGAACCCGCACCGCCACATCCACCGCGGTCATGATTTCAACATTCCCTTCCTGGGGATACAGTCTGACATAAAGCTGACGCTTGTACTGGTTCCCGTCTGTCAGGGGCACGAAGACCCGCTTCCGGTTCTCTTTGGTGGAAATGTAGATTCCTCTGCTGCCGTCCTTCTCCCCGTAGCGGTAGGCTCGCTCCGCGATGGAAAATCCCGATGTAGGCTGCGCCGAAGCCTGTGGCTCTGTCTCCGCCTTATCCGTTTCCCTGCTTTTCACACGATACTTCCGCACCTGTCTGCACAGATAGCGGTGGAGCTTTTCCGTATCCACTTTGGATGCCAGTTCCTCCTGCTTCCTCTGCAGCTCCCGGGTCAGGACGATGGGCTCCTGGTTCAGCACGGCGGTAAAGGCGTTATTCACCTTCAATAGGAACCGGAGGTAATGCTTCTCCTCCTCGGTCAGACCCTCATTCCTGCCAATCAGCTGCAGCACCCGGGATTTTGTCCGGGCCCACTGGCTTTTGATATCCCCCAGCGCATCGAACACAGCCAGGTAGAAGTACACCGACGGCAGCCCCAGCTCTCCCCGCAGGCCGCTCTCCGTCATCTCATTCTGGACGGTGTAGCCGGGATACAGTTTGGACAGCCCTCCGATGCCGCTGTACCTCTGGTATACATATCGCTTCACCTTGCCATAATCCGCTGCAATCTCCTGCAGCTTCTTCATATCCTCCGCGCAAAGCGGGCTCTTGCTGTACTGGTGGACGGTCTTGCATACCTTGTCTGACGGCATTTTGGAGTTCCTTTTACTCTCTAAAAACACATGATAACGCGTGATTCCCAAAAAGTGTACTTTTTGAGAATTGGCTATATGTCTGATAACCTATCCTATTTTAATACAACATGGGCATAAAATCAAGAGAAAACATATATTTTTCTTGGTAATTGTGCCCATCTTTTGATATTAGCCAAAAAGTACACTTTTTGGTATCATTTCAGAC
>CAMQOJ010000459.1 GCA_947003375.1 uncultured Lachnospiraceae bacterium | reverse complement strand
CCCCAGCTTTTTGTTTTGCCCTGCTACCCCGGCTTTTTGCTTTGCCCTGTTACAGGTATGGCGTACGGCTGTCTTGCCGGATAAACAGGAACATTTGTTCTGAATGTGTGGATTTCTCCCGCCTTACCTCACTGTCAGCAGTGTCTTTACCTTGCTGTACGCTTCCCGCACATCCAGTTCCTCCGTCATATCCAGGACAGGCTCCCCTGCCGCGTTGAAATGCACCCGCCGAATACCGCTGCTGCGCACGCCGTCCACGCCGGGCCTGGCATGGTAGCTGTTCCACACTGTCCCGTCCTCGTCCGTCACATAGGCATTATGTCCCGTGCCGAATTCTCCCGCCACGCTTCTGGAGGTCAGGATCGGGTAATTCTTTTTCTTCCAGTTACCGGCATCCAGTAAATCCAGGCCCTTTTCGATGGAAAGCAGGCCCACCACATAGGAAGTGTCCACTGCCGCACTGGAAAATGTCAGGTACAGCCTTTCCTCCCGGGGCAGCGCAAACGGTCCTTCGTCCACAAAAGTATGGTTGTTCGCCCATCCGTACTCCGGCTTGGACAGGATGACCGGGTCAGTGAGCAGCTTCCAGGGCTCCTTCGGATCAAGCTTTGCAATGTACAGCCAGGCCCCCAGATCCTTCGGAAGGAACTGCCTCTGGGACCAGACCGCGTAATACTCGCCCTGCCATTCGAAACAGGTCATGTCCAGGGTAATCTCCTTTCCGGCCTCGCAGAGATCGCTTCCGTCCTTTCTGACCACGCGCCTCGGCGCCGACCAGTCCTCCCGGCGGATGGGATTCCCCCCTTCTTTCAGTTCCATCACATGGCTCTCCTCCCAGAAGAACTCTCCCGGCGTGGCCGCATGGAAAATGTAGAGCCTGCCGTTTATCTCATGGAATTCCGGCGCCCATAGCAGCCCTCCGATTCCCGGATAGGTCTCGCTGTCCAGGAGCAGATGCTCCTCCGCTTCCAGAAGCCCCGGAATGGTATCCGCCTCCCGGATGTAAAGGGTCCGGTTGCCGTCCGCATCATTGGTGGCAATAAAGTAATATTTTCCGCCCCATCTCCCGATACAGGGGTCTGCCCGGTCATAGGCAATGGGGAATGCATAATGCTCCTGATGTACCTTCCCGGTGAGGGCATAGGTTCCTTTCCGCGAAAAGTCCACCTCCGACAAATTCCAGTCAATGCGTTTCCAGGCGCTGCTTCCGTCGCTGTAGAGCGCCCTGGCCAGGTACCCTTCAAGCTCCCGGAGATTCGCGGCCTGAATCTGCTCCGGGAACTCCACCCCGGTGTTCACAGGCGTCAGCAGGCTCTTTCGCAGCTTTTCCGCCGTCTCTTCCGGTATTTCGATGGCATTCCGGGGCACCGCTCCCTCTATCGCCGTCTCCGCAGGCAGATTCCGCAGGCCTGCTTCCCCTTCTTCCGGGGAGCCTGCCTGCTTCTGCTGTGCGGGGGCGGAAATGTCCTCCGTCCGGAAAATCCCCTGGGAAATGCCCTCACATTTGACCGGAACCCGGATCAGTTCCCGCTCCTCCAGACTTCTGATCTCACTTGAAAAGCAGTTTCCCGTCTGTTCCTGCCAGACGATCCGAATCGTTCCCGTCTCCGGCAGGCCCATGCATGCCACCTGCTCTATGTACTCCGCTCCAAGCTTCAGCAGCCCAAGTTCACGATATTCCGTCAAATTCTCTGTTGCAAACAGGAGCACGCTGCCCCTGCTGAGGGCATCCGCCTCCCCGTCCCCTTCCACACGGACTGCCGCTACCCCGTAGCCTCCATGGGGCAGCGCAAACAGCCATGGATTTTTCAGGCTCTTTGCGTTCAGGGAACCGTCCTCATTCTCTGTGGCTTTCGCAAACAGTACGCCGCTGTTATGGTTCAGCGCCTGATACTCTCTGCCGTCCTCGCTGATTGCAAGGTGCATGCTGTATGCCAGTCTGGGATCGTAAATCTTCTCATTGACCGGCTGTCTTGTATAATTCAGTAAATATGCCATCTTCTCTTCCTCCTGCCCCGGACAGGCCAAAACCTGTTGGTTCCTGTTGGTCTGACTGTCTGAAAGGCTGTAATTAACACTTTTCCAAAAGGCAGTTTTTATTTGATGATTTCAAACAATGGTTTGCAGGCCGGATAGATTTCCCTGAACTTCCGGTACTGACGTTCATATTTCTCCGCCAATTCCGGTTCCGACTCTATGCCGTCCGTCACCTTTACCAGTTTCTCCCCCGCTTCCTCCACGCTGCCGAATTCCCCGCAGGCCACGGCTGCCAGCATGGCGCCTGCGAGGGCCGGGGCCTCTTCCACTTCGATCATTTCCACCTTCAGGTTCAGCACATTGGCCACAATCCGTTTCCACAGCGGGCTTTTTGCCCCGCCGCCGCAGATTCTGGTGCTTTCTATCCTAAGGCCCAGGGACTTCGCCACTTCCAGGGAATCCCGCAGGGCAAAGGCCACGCCCTCCAGTACCGCCTGGGTCATGTCCGCCCTGGTGGTGTCCATGGACATTCCGATGAATACGCCTCTGGCGTCCGGGTTGTTATGGGGAGACCGCTCTCCCATAAGGTAGGGCAGAAAAAATACATGGTTTTCGCCCAAATCCGTGATATCCTTCTGCTCCGCCCCGTAATCCCCGCGGCCCGTGATATCGTCCATCCACCATTTGTTGCAGCTGGCGGCGCTGAGCATACAGCCCATGAGATGATAGTTTCCGTCCGCATGGGCAAAGGAATGCAGGGCGTTGTTGGAGTCAACTCCAAACTTCTTGGACGAAAGGAAAATCGTGCCGCTGGTTCCCAGGGAAATGTTGCACCTGTTGTCCCCCACTGTGCCGGTGCCCACAGCGGCTGCCGCATTGTCCCCCGCGCCTGCCGCCACCTTTACGGAGGCCGGAACGCCCAGTTCCCGCGCCACCTGGGGGAGCACCGTCCCCACCGTCTCATAGCTTTCATAGCATTTTGCCAGCTGGGACGGGGCGATGCCGCAGATCTCGCACATCTCCCGGGACCATCTGCGGTTCTTTACGTCAAACAAAAGCATCCCCGAAGCGTCGGACATGTCCGTGCAGAATACACCTGTGAGCCTGTAGGCCAGGTAGTCCTTGGGCAGCATGATTTTCGCAATCCTGGCAAAGTTCTCCGGCTCATGCTTCCTGACCCAGAGAAGCTTCGGCGCGGTGAAGCCCGCAAAGGCGATGTTGGCCGTATATTCCGAAAGCTTCTCTTTCCCGATCGTGGTATTCAGATATGCCGTCTCCTCGCCGGTTCTGCCGTCATTCCAGAGAATCGCCGGGCGGATTACCTGGTCGTCCCTGTCCAGGATCACCAGGCCGTGCATCTGGCCGCCGAAGCTGATGCCGGCTATCTGCTCCCTGTCCGCTTCCCGGATCAGCTTCCGGACGCCGGCCACTGTCTTCTCATACCAGTCCTCCGGCCTCTGCTCCGACCAGCCGGGATGGGGATAGGATACCGGATATTCTTCCGTCACAATATTGACGATTTTCCCACTGCTGTCCATCAAAAGCAATTTGACAGACGATGTTCCCAAATCAATTCCTATATAAAGCATTGTAACCTCCTCTTTCGCGCAGTCCGTATTTTCTCTGCCTTCCGTAATCGGTATCCGCAGAGCGGCGAAATCATTGCATCAGGCAGTCCGGCAAATTCGCAGGAAGCTTTCCCTGCCGGAGAATATGCCTGCCGGATACAGTTTATGCAACTATTTTATCACAGGGACTGCCGGAAATCTTCCCAATGCTTGCTAACTCTCTTGCCATATTTTGCGCAACTGCATGCCCCGGGCGCAAATCCCCTTCTCCGGGAAACATACGGTTACTGTTAAGCAGTATAAATTCTGAAGG
>CAMQOJ010000458.1 GCA_947003375.1 uncultured Lachnospiraceae bacterium | reverse complement strand
TACACGAGTCTCTTCGTCGGCAGCGTCAGATGTGTATAAGAGACAGGAAGAAGAGCATTCCGTGGACAAAGAAGTGTCGGCAGTGGTCTATGATTCCAGAAAGATTGTGGAAGGCTGCCTTTTCATCTGCATAGAGGGCGTCAACTTCGACGGCCACGCCTTTGCGGCCGAGGCCGCGGAGAAAGGGGCTGCGGCCCTGCTGGTCTCCAAGCCCGTGGAGGGCCTGGGAGATAAAGACATCGCTGTAATAAAAGTGGAAGATACCAGATACGCCATGGCCTTCGTCTCCGCGGCCTGGTTCGGCCATCCCGCTAAAAAGTTGAAGACGATAGGCATCACAGGCACCAAGGGCAAGACCACCACCACCTACCTGGTGAAATCCATCCTGGAGAACGCAGGGCTGAAGGTGGGGCTCATAGGCACCATAGAGACCGTCATCGGGGACGTCCACATCCATGCCGAGAACACCACCCCGGAATCCTACATTTTACAGGAGTATTTTGCCAAAATGGCGGAGGCCGGGCTGGACGCGGTGGTGATGGAGGTGTCCTCCCAGGCCCTGAAGCTCCACCGGACCCAGGGCTTTGTATTCGACTACGGCATCTTCACGAATCTGGAGCCGGATCACATCGGGCCGGGAGAGCATGAGAGCTTTGAGGAGTACATGGAATGCAAGGGGCGGCTGTTCAGGCAATGCCTGGTGGGCATCGCCAATTGTGACGACAATCATGTGGGCGATATCGTGGAGGGCCACAGCTGCGAGCTGGAGACCTACGGCACCGGGGAGGGCGCCATGCTGCGGGCGGAGAGCCTGGAGCTGGTGCACACCCCGGGAGAGCTGGGCGTGAACTTCCATGTGGCGGGCCTGATGGATTTCGACGCCCATGTGCCCGCGCCCGGACGGTTCAGCGTATACAACGCCCTGTGCGCCATCGCCATCTGCCGCCATTTCCGGGTAGGGACAGCCGACATCCAAAGCGCCCTGCGGACGGCCAAGGTGAAGGGCCGCATCGAACGGGTGAAAATCTCCGACAGATTCACTTTGCTGATAGATTATGCCCACAACGCCATGGCCCTGGAGAGCCTGCTGTCCACATTGAAGGAGTATGAGCCGAAGCGCCTGGTGTGCCTGTTCGGCTGCGGCGGCAACCGCTCCAGGCAGCGCAGGTACGAGATGGGGGAGGTCAGCGGCAGGCTGGCGGACTTCACGGTGATCACATCGGACAATCCCCGCTTCGAGGAGCCCCAGGCCATCATCGAGGACATCAAGACCGGAATCGGGAAGACGGAGGGGCGTTACGTGGAGATCTGCGACAGGAGGGAGGCCATCGCCTATGCAATCTCCCATGCGGAGGAAGGGGATCTGATTGTCCTGGCGGGAAAAGGGCATGAGGACTATCAGGAGATCAGGGGGGTGAAATACCCCATGGACGAGCGGGTCATCATAGCGGAGCTGCTGGCTGATGGGCTGGAGCATATCTGATCTTACGTGGGTCGATTCCTTCGCAGCCGGGCTGCGGGGAGTCTCATTATCATGAGGGCATGGGATGAAGAGAGCCAAACTGGTTCGGCTTGTTTGTGACATATGGATTATCGTTTTTGTTCTTGGAGTTATCCTGGCATTGTCCTGGTATCTGGGCGGTTCTTTTGAGACAGCCCCGACAGAAGAGCAGCAGGAAAAAGCACGGATAGGAGCTGCGGTGCTGATGGCAGTGGCGGGCGCGCTCTGTACGGTGGGCATTGCGGTCAGGATAAAGCTGGGACAAAGGGGAGCGAAATGGAAGAAAAAAAAGAATACTACGCAGATGTCATAGTAGACATCTCCCATGAGAAACTGGACAGGCCCTTCCAATACCGCGTCCCCGAAAGGCTCCGGGAGAAGCTGGAGACAGGGGCCTGCGTGACGGTTCCCTTCGGAAACGGAAATAAGCTCCTAAAGGCCTATGTGGTGGGCATAGGGCAGGTCTGCAAATATGACCCCGCTAAAATGAAGGAAATCAGCGGCATCGTCCGGGGCGGCACAGGCGCGGAGGACAAAATGATCGCCCTGGCCGCATGGATTCGGAAGAACTACGGCTCCACCATGATACAGGCCCTAAAGGTGGTGCTCCCCGCCAGGCGCTCCGTGAAGCGGCTGGAGCACAGGACGCTGCAGCGGGCACTGGGCAGGGAGGAGATTATTTCCTTGCTTGGGGAAAGCAGGCGAAAAAAGCAGGTGGCCAAGGAACGCCTCCTTCAGGAGCTGGTGGAGCAGGAGTCCATCCCCTACGAGTGGGTCACGGGGAAGCTGGGGGTGTCCGCCCAGACCGTGAAGAGCCTGGAGCGGGCGGGGCCGTCCGGGTCATCAGCACCGAAACCTTCCGCAATCCCGTCAGCCTGGCCGCCACCCGGGAGCAGAAAAAGCTTCTGAGCGACGCCCAACGGCGGATTGTGGAGGAAGTGATGGGCGACTTCGAAAGCGGCCGTCCCGACACCTACCTGCTCCACGGCATCACCGGAAGCGGCAAGACGGAGGTCTACATGCAGCTGGTCTCCGAGATGGTGGAGCGGGGCAGGCAGGCCATCGTACTGATACCGGAGATTGCCCTGACCTACCAGACATTGCTTCGCTTCTACAATAGATTCGGCGACAGGGTCAGCATCCTGAATTCCAACCTGTCCCCCGGAGAAAAATACGATCAGTGCGAACGGGCCAGGAACGGGGAGATCGACGTGATCATCGGACCCCGTTCCGCGCTGTTCGTGCCCTTCCGGAACATCGGCCTGATCATCATGGACGAGGAGCACGAGGGCAGCTACAAGAGCGAGGCCTCCCCCAAATACCACGCCAGGGAGACGGCCATCCAGGTGGCCAGGCTCCACGGGGCCAGCGTGATCTTAGGCTCCGCCACGCCCTCCCTGGAGTCCTACTACCGGGCCGAGACCGGGGAATACAAGCTTTTCACCCTGAAGGAGCGCCTGACAGGGGGGCAGCTCCCAAAAGTCCACACCATAGACCTGCGCAGGGAGCTGAAGGAGGGCAACCGCTCCATCTTCAGCCGCAAGCTCCAGGAGCTTTTGGCTGACAGGCTCTCGAAGCAGGAGCAGAGCATCCTGTTCCTGAACCGGCGGGGCTATGCGGGCTTCGTGTCCTGCAGGTCCTGCGGCCATGTGATGAAATGTCCCCACTGCGACGTGTCCCTGTCGGAGCACAGCGGGGGGCGGGGAGGCCAGGGGACATTGATGTGCCACTACTGCGGCTATCAGGAGCCGAAGCCGAAGGTCTGCCCCAAATGCGGCTCTCCCTACATCAGCGGCTTCAAGGCGGGCACCCAGCAGATAGAGGAAAAGCTGAAAGAGATGTTCCCCGGGGTGCGCACCCTGCGCATGGACGGGGACACCACCCGGACGAAGGACAGCTATGAGCGGATCCTGTCCGCTTTCATGGGGGGCGAGGCGGATGTGCTGATCGGCACCCAGATGATCGTGAAGGGCCATGATTTCCCCAGGGTGACGCTGGTGGGGGTGCTGGCGGCAGACCTGTCCTTAAGCGTGGGGGACTATCGGGCCGGGGAGAAGACCTTCCAGCTGCTGACCCAGGCGGTGGGCCGTGCGGGGCGGGGAGAGCTTGCCGGGGAGGCGGTGATCCAGACCTACCAGCCGGACCACTACGCTGTCATCCATGCGGCGGCCCAGAATTACGGTGGCTTTTATAAGGAAGAGATCATCTACCGGGAGATGATGGGATATCCCCCTGCGGCCCATATGCTGGCGGTACAGATATTTGCCAAGGTCCAGGACCGGGGACAGGCGCTGGCAGACAGTTTGGCGTCTGCGACAAGACGTAATTTCGGTAATCTGTCGGAGCCGGATGCCGTAGAGAGCTCTCCGGGAGCCTGCGGGGAGAGTAAGGG
>CAMQOJ010000457.1 GCA_947003375.1 uncultured Lachnospiraceae bacterium | reverse complement strand
GGTAAGGTGAGGGAAAAGAAGATGGGCGAATTGTTTGCGGATATGGAGAAAATGGACATTCAGGCGGAGCGCCGGAACACGGCCAATGAGAAAAAGCGGGCCGATGAGGCGCAGAGACGGGCTGAAGAGGCGGAAAGGCGGGCCGATGAAGCGGAGAAATGGGCCAATGAGAAGGACATAAAAGCATTTATTGAAGCCTGCCAGGAACTGGGAGCGTCAAGAGAGGCCGCCAGAGACAAGCTGATAGAGAAAAAGGGCCTAAGCGAGGCTGTCTCTCTGGAAAAAATGGCGCTATACTGGAAAGATTAGGATCCTTTCCTGGAAAGCGATGGGCCCTGTGCCGATGGGGGAAATGACGGCCGCGGCCAGGGGGACAGGAAAGGGGCATGGGCAGCCCGCAGAGCGGAGGGATATATGGACCGGGGGGGCAGAAACGAAAAACGCAGACAGGGCTCATTCTCCAGACGGCTGATAAAGGTCTGGATTTTTGGAGTTGCCATTCCCCTGGTTCTGGTGGAGTTTCTGTTCCTGTCCCAGTTCTATCGGATCAATTACCGGGAGGTGGAGGAATCCATCACCGGCAATCTGAACCGGGTGTCCAGAGACATGACCGACCTGATGGACAACATGAAGATGCTGTCCTGGCTGATGGAGGCGGACGGCACCGTGGGGAAGAACCTGGTGACCTACCTGGAGGAGCGGGACAGCGCGGAGAAGGGCAATCTCCTGGTCTATCTGAGGGAGCAGATAGCCAACTATGAGGTGGCGAACCCTTCCGTGGCAAACCTGACCTATCTGTACATCCCCAAGGGACAGGAGGAGCCCGTGAAGATCAACCAGAGCTCTCTGGTCTACGCAGGATTGCCCGCGGAGGAGGATTTCCTGTGCAAATGGGAGAACATCGCGTTCTATGGCCCCCACAAATCGAAGTCCATGGCAGGGGAGTACGAATGCATCTCTTTGCTGCGAAGATACCGGACGCTGAAGGATTACGGTGAAATCTACATCTATGTGGAATCCGGTTTCCGGTATCTGGACGAGCTGGACATGGGCAGCATGGCGGACATGGACAGCGTTCTCCTGATGCAGTCCGCCGACGGGAAGATCATGTACAGCTCCGATGAGGAGGTGGCGGCGAAAGGCCTGGACTGGCAGACAGGGATTACCGAGGTGCAGATGGCAGGGGAGCGGTATCAGATTTACAGCCGGGAGATGAAGGGGGACTGGCAGCTGCACATCCTGGTGCCCACCCGGGAGCACTACCGGCTCGTCTACCGCATGGCCCTGAACCTGGGGCTGATCACCCTGTTCGTCATCTCTTTCTGCCTCCTGATTTCCGTCCTGCAGTGGAGGAATACCTACAAGGCCTTCAACAGATTCGACGAGGGCCTGCGGGCCATCGCCGAGGACGAGGACGTGGAGTCCCGTGTGGAGCGGATGAACATCCGGGAGTTCGACGAGCACTTCGAGCTCTTCGACAAGATGAAGAAGAACATCCTGCGGCTTCTGGGCAAGGTGCAGGAGGAGGAAAAGCGCCGCAGGGAGCTGGAGGTGCGGGTGGTCCTGGGGAAGATCAATCCCCATTTCCTCTACAATACCCTGGACACCTTAAAGTGGTACGCGGCGGGAAAGCAGGACAGGGAGATGACGCGCTTCATCACGGCCCTGAACAGGCTCCTTCTATATAATATGTCCCGGGACGACGGCACTACCCTGGAGCGGGAGCTGGAGGCCATAGGGGCCTACATCGTGCTCCAGCAGCTTCGGTACGACATCCGGTTCGTGGTGGAGACGGGCAAGCACCCGGAAATCCTCCAGACCGTGATGCCGCGCTTCATACTACAGCCTGTAGTAGAAAATGCAATCAAGCACAGCGGCTGCAACAGGGGGGAGATCCGCATCGAGGTGGAGCTCCTGGCCAGCGGCAAGATATCGATTCTGGTGAAGAACAATGGCAGCCCCATCGACCCGGAGAAGATCCGCCAGGTCCTGGAGCAGAAGCAGGATGTGTCTGCAAACGGCATCGGCCTGCAGTATGTGGCCAGGATGCTGGAGAGCTTTTACGGGAGCGAGTTCGTGCTGCAGGCGGAGCGGCTGGAGGACGGATTCAATGTGGTGGAGATCCGCATTCCCTTCGCCGCGGAGGCAATCGTGAAGGAGACCAGGGGGATATGCCCGTCCAGGGCCGACACCGCGCTTTAGCCGGGGGATATGGCAAGGCGCGCCCATGGCCGCCGCGCCGGGGCAGGCCGGAGAATGGGAGATTTGTGCCTGCCAGAGGCGGGCAGGGGGGTAGAAGATGATCAGGGTATATGTGGTGGACGATGAGAAGCTGGTGCGCCGGGGCATCATCGGGCTGATTGACTGGGAGAGATACGGCATGGAGGTGGTGGGGGATTCCGGCAGCGGCGAGGAGGCCCTGCGCTTCCTGCGGGAAAAGGGGGCGGACATCCTTTTCTCCGACCTGGAGATGCCCGGCCTGTCCGGCATCCCCTTCCTCCAGGAGGTGCGCAGGAGCTTTCCCAGGCTTCAGATGGTAGTGCTGACCATGCACCAGGAATTCGAGCTGATACAGCAGGCCCTGCGCATCGGCATTCTGGACTACATCACCAAGGCCCAGATTGAGGAGGAGAATGCGGACGCCTTCATGCAGGGGGTGCGCAAGCGCTATCTGGAGGTGGAGCGGCATTACCAGAGGCGGGAGCGGAAGGTGGAGAAGGAGAGCATCTATGTCTGGGAGCTGCCGGACTTTTCCCAGGCCCAGTCCGTGGTCAGGGAGCTGGAGGCCCAGGGTTTCGTCTTCGAGCTTTTAAACGAGACCTCCTTCCTTTTTCCCTGCACCATACGCCCCGGGCTGCTGCAGAGCATAGCCGGACGCTTCGACAGGGAGCGCTCCACCCTGCTGGAGATCAGGAAGGTTGCGGGAGTGCCCTATGAGAGGCTGGAGAATGCCCTGCAGACCACGGGGAAGCGCCGGCTGTTCCAGGACAGGAGGCCCGGGGAATACTGCTATGCCTACGCCTTCCCGGAGCTCCTGCAGGAGCAGGAGGGCTGTACCAGAGAGGCGGTGCTGCAGCTTAGCCTGGAGATGGCGTTCATGGTCAGGGACCAGGACTATGAAGAGGGCATGGCCAGGATCCGCACCGCGGCGCTCTCCGCGGAGGAGCGAATCGCGGTGTTCTACCACTTCGACCTGCACTGGGCGGAATTCTCCGGCAAGGATATCTCCCGGTACTTTGAGGAGACAGGGCATTTCCTCTGGTGGTATCAGTGGCGGGAATGGTTCGATGAGGTGCGGGGCCTGGTGCTCCACAGCATCGAGGGGACGGACGCGGAGCTGGCCACCATGGAGGAGCTCCACAGAGCCATGAATTATATCAGGGAGCACATGGACAGGGACATCACTCTGGAGGAGCTGCTGCGGCTGACGGGCATGAGCAAGAGCCATTTCTCCCGCAAGTTCAAGAACCTGACCGGCAAGACATTCGTCACCTATCTGAACGATTTAAGGATTGAGGCGGCGAAAAAGTACCTGACGGAGACCAGACAGCCCATCTACTGGATAGCAAAGCAGGTGGGCTACGCGGACGAGCGGTATTTCCGCAGGATTTTCCGGGAGAGGATGGGGAACAATCCCAGACAGTACCGTGAAAATCACCAAAAGTGATGCCGCAGGCCTCAAAACGGCATAAAAGTGCACAAAAGTATTTCGAAAGTGGGATAATTGTGTCTGAGAAAATACAGAGACATAATTATCCTGTTTTTTTATACAATAAACCCTTAAAACACAGATCCTCAAAAGATATAATGTACATGTCAACAAAAAATATGTGACAAGGAGGAAAAGTATGAAAAAAATTACGAAAAAGAGATGGATATCAGCCGTTCTTGTGGCGATAATGACGGCCGGGTCGCTGGCGGCCTGCG
>CAMQOJ010000456.1 GCA_947003375.1 uncultured Lachnospiraceae bacterium | reverse complement strand
TTTCAGCGTTTTGCACAATTATCAATTATACTTTCCCCACCCCATGAAAAGTAACTCTAGATCTAGATAGTCGACTTTTCAATAGGGGAATTGCTAGACAGGAGATGTTGGAATATAGTAAAATAAAGGAAAAGAGAAAAGGGGATTCCAAATGGCATCTTATTTTCTGTCAAACTGTCACGAAGCAAATATTGTATATGAAAATCGTTAGGAGAGACTGATATGCCGGAAAAAACTATGGGTGCCGCAGGCAATCCAAAACCCTACAGCACCCATGTCAGCCAAATCCCTCACTGCACAGCCAGCCCGAAGTACCCCATCAGGCTCTCGTCCACGGCCCTGGCCGCCTCCCTGCCCTCCCGGATAGCCCAGACCACCAAAGACTGGCCCCGGTGCATGTCCCCGGTGACGAACACGTTCTCTTTGCTGGTCTGGTACTTCTGGCTTTCCGTCTTCACATTCGTCCGCTCGTTCAGCTCCACCCCGAAGCTCTCCGCCACATAGCCCTGGGCCCCCAGAAAGCCTGCCGCAATCAGCACCATGTCCGCAGGAAGCGTCTCTTCGCTGCCCGGAACCTCCTTCATCTTCATCCGTCCCGTAGCTGCATCCTTCTCCCAGGAAAGCCTCACGATCTTCACCGCCGTCAGCTTCCCCTCCTTATCCTTCACGAACTCCTTCACCGTAGACTCATAGATCCTGGGGTCTTGCCCATACAGAGCAATGGCCTCCTGCTGGCCATAGTCCGTCTTACAGACCTTGGGCCACTCCGGCCAGGGATTGTCCTGGGTCCTGGCGTCCGGCGCTTTCGGCATCATCTCTATCTGGGTCACGCTCTTCGCCCCATAGCGGACAGCCGTGCCCACGCAGTCGTTCCCCGTGTCCCCGCCGCCGATGATGACTATATCTTTATCTTTTGTATCCACATAGGCTTTATCCGCGAACCCGGAATCCAGCAGGCTCTTCGTATTCGCCTTCAGGAAGTCCACCGCGAAATAAATCCCCTTCGCGTCCCTCCCGGGAGCCTTGATGTCCCTGGGATTGGATGCCCCGCAGGCCAGCACCACCCGGTCGAACTCCCGCAAAAGCTGTTCCGCCTTCACATCCTTCCCCACATCCACGCCCGTGACGAAGACGACCCCCTCTTCCTCCATCACCTTACGCTTCCTGTCCACGATCCGCTTCTCCAGCTTCATGTTCGGAATTCCGTACATCAACAGCCCGCCGATACGGTCAGAGCGCTCAAATACCGTCACCGAATGCCCCCTCCGGTTCAACTGATCCGCCACCGCAAGCCCGGATGGCCCGATGCCCACCACGGCCACCTTCTTCCCCCTGCGCACCTTAGGCGGCTGCGGGGCCGCATACCCCTGCTCATAGGCATACTCAATAATGGCATACTCATTCTCCCTGGTAGCCACCGGCTCCCCGTTCAGCCCGCAGGTACAAGCCGCCTCGCAAAGCGCCGGACACACCCGGGACGTGAACTCCGGAAAACTGTTGGTCTTCTTAAGCCTCCGATAGGCCTGCTCCCAGTTCCCCACATAGACCAAATCATTCCACTCCGGCACCAGATTGTGCAGCGGGCATCCGCTGGCCATGCCGTTCAGCATCATCCCTGCCTGGCAGAACGGCACCCCGCACTCCATGCACCGCGCTCCCTGCAGCTGCTGCTTCTCCTGTGGCAGATGCTCATGGAACTCATTAAAATGCCTTATCCGCTCCAAGGGCTCCTGCGCCTCGCTCACTTCCCTGCTATATTCCATAAAACCTGTCGGTTTTCCCATTTTCTTGTTCCTCCTTGCTGTTAGGTTTTGGACTTGTTGCTATACGCTCGGTTTGGTAGATTAGGGAGCCAGGGATGGGTTACCCCCCACTCGCAACCATCCCTCCTAAAGCTCGCCGCAAACCAGGCGGGTGGGGCCGGGGCTCTTTGCCCGAGCACCAGAGGGCGTCCTTAGTCCGGCGGTGAAATCCACTGCTTACGGAGACTTGGACACGGCACTTTCGTGTCCTAGTCGCAGTTAGCAGTTAGTTCACCGACGGCGTTGCCCGGGCCGGGCAAAGAGCCCCGGCTCCACCCGCCGTCCCTAGCGCCCCAGCCTAAAACCTGCCGAATCTCCCCCGGAAACGCCTACTTCCTGGTATTCGCATAAAAAGCCTCAATCTGCGCCTGCTCCGCACTCAGCCCTTTCTCCTCCATCTGCACGATAGTCTTCATGACACGCTCATAATCATGCGGAATAATCCTCTTGAACCTCGGCAGATACTCCTCAAACCGCTCCAGTATCTCCTTCCCCTTCGCCGAATTCGTAGCCGCCACATGCTCCTGAATAAGCCCCTTCAGCTCCAGCACATCATACTTCCCCGTCACCTCCCCGGAGGAAACCATCTCCTTATTCAGCCTCTTATACAAATCGTTCCCCTCATCCAGCACATAGGCCACGCCGCCGCTCATGCCCGCCGCGAAATTCTTCCCTGTGCCGCCCAGCACCACAACGCGCCCGCCGGTCATATACTCACAGCCATGGTCGCCAACGCCCTCCACCACAGCCGTAGCTCCCGAATTGCGCACACAGAACCGCTCCCCGGCCACGCCGTTGATGAAAGCCTTCCCACTGGTAGCCCCATACAGAGCCACATTCCCAATAATGATATTCTCACTGGCCTCGAACCTGCTGGCCTTGGGCGGATAAACAATCAGCTTCCCCCCGGAAAGCCCCTTGCCGAAGTAGTCATTGCTGTCCCCTACCAGCTCCAGCGTCAGCCCCTTCGGAATGAAGGCCCCAAAGGACTGCCCGCCCGCGCCCCGGCACAGCAGCCGGTAGGAATCTTCCTCCAGATTGTCCCCCAGCCGCTTCGTAATCTCGCTTCCCAGAATCGTCCCGAAAGTCCGGTCCGTATTGGACACATCCACCTCCAGGCTCCGCTTCTGCCCCGCGTCCATGGCCTTTTTCAGCTGCTTCAGGAGCACCCTCTCGTCCATGGTCTTCTCCAGCTCAAAGTCGTACACCTGCTTCGGGTCGAATGTCACCCTCTGCTTAGACCCCTCATAAGGATTGGCGAGAATCTGCGTCAGATCCACCGATTCCTGCCTCCGGCTCAGGCCCTCCCGCACCTTCAGCAAATCAGTGCGCCCCACCAGCTCATCCACGCCGCGCACGCCTAAGTCCGCCATATACTCCCGCAGCTCCTGGGCGATGAACCGCATGAAGTTCTCCACATATTCCGGCTTCCCTTTAAAGTTCTTCCGCAGCTCCGGATTCTGGGTGGCCACGCCCACCGGGCAGGTGTCCAGGTTGCACACCCGCATCATGACACAGCCCATGGCCACCAACGGCGCAGTGGCAAAGCCGAACTCCTCCGCTCCCAAAATGGCCGCGATAGCCACGTCCCGACCGCTCATGAGCTTGCCGTCCGTCTCAATCCGCACCTTCCCACGCAGCCCGTTCTGGATCAAGGTCTGATGGGTCTCCGCCAGCCCCAGCTCCCAGGGCAGCCCCGCGTTGTGGATGGAACTTCTGGGGGCCGCGCCGGTGCCGCCATCGTAGCCGCTGACCAAAATCACCTGGGCCCCGGCTTTTGCCACGCCTGCGGCCACGGTGCCCACGCCTGCCTCCGACACTAATTTCACGGAAATCCGTGCATCCTTATTCGCGTTTTTCAAATCATAGATCAGCTGCGCCAGATCCTCGATGGAATAAATATCGTGATGAGGCGGCGGGGAGATCAGGGACACCCCCGGGGTAGAGTGCCTGGTCCTCGCAATCCAGGGATACACCTTCCCCCCGGGCAGATGGCCGCCCTCGCCGGGCTTTGCCCCCTGGGCCATCTTGATCTGAATCTCCTTGGCGCTGACCAGATATCGGCTGGTGACGCCGAAGCGCCCGCTGGCCACCTACTTGATGGCAGAACATCTGTTCATCCCGTC
>CAMQOJ010000455.1 GCA_947003375.1 uncultured Lachnospiraceae bacterium | reverse complement strand
GAACCTCAGAAGCCCCTCTCCTGTCAGGCTGCTTTCATGGAACACGCCCACCATGTTCCAGACCGGATTGTTTCCCATGACACCGCCAAAGTTGCGCTGCAGCAGCTCCGCCTCCGGAGTGAAGACGAAATCCGGCGCGTTCTCCGGGGCGTAGACGGCATTGTACCATGGCGCGTCATAGAGGACTTCCGCCACGGTGTACCTTGTGCCGTATATATTGTCACTGTTTTTCGATTCCGCCGGGTCAGTGAGGAAGCAGACTGCGGTAACGATGCAGGCAATTGCGGCGGCGGCGACTATCCAGAGGGCAGGCTTTTTGTAGGACAGGATGCCCTTTATCCGCTCCTTTATCCCCACTTCCCCAAAGGCCAGGGGACAGCCTGAAAGTCCCTGGCTGTCCAGACTGCAGGACAGGAGGGCATTGGCGTAGGTCTTCTTCCAGGCATCCCCCATCCGCTTGACTACATATTCATCGCACGCCAGCTCTATGTCCCGGCACAGCAGGATATAGGCCGCCCAGCACAGGGGCTGGAACCAGTAGACGGACAGAAGCAGGAAGCCCAGGGGCTTCCACCAGTGGTCGCGCCGTCTGAGATGGGCCTTTTCATGGGCGATGACGCAGCCGATCTGGGGCTCCTCCAAATCCGAGGGCAGATAGATGCGGGGGGAGAGGATGCCCAGGATAAAGGGCGATCTCACGGCATCGCAGAGCCAGATATTCTCCCGAAAGCACATGGCGGCCGCCACTTTCCGGCGCAGCCTGACATAGCTTGCCAGGGCGTAGAAAAGCAGAGCCGCCAGCCCTGCCGCCCACAGCCTGGAGGCCAGGAACACCACGATCTGCATGGGATTCACGCTTGCGTGAGGTTCCGGCGACAGGGAAGCGGCAATGGCCGGATTCACCGCATCGTCCAATACCCGGATGCCGCTGTCGATTTCCGGCTCCCTGGCCATCATGATTTCCCTGGGCACGGTCTCTTGGCTTGGAATCAGGCTCAGCACGCTTTCTATGGAAAAGGGGCAGACCAGCCGGATGCCCACCAGAATCCACAGGGCGCAGCGCACTGCTTTTGGGGCTTTCCGCAGGAAGATCCGCAGAAGCATTACAGCCAGGATGACCCAGCCTGCGGCGATGCCCATGTTCAACAGCTTTAAGAATAAGGTTTCCATCAGCGTCCCTCCTCATAAGAGTCGATCATGCCGCGTATCTCCCGGATTTCTTCCCGGGACAGGCGTTTCTGGGAGGCGAAAGCCGCGATGAACGCGGGCAGGGAGCCCTGGAATGTGTCCTCCACGAATCTCCGGCTCTGGGCGGCATGGAAATCCTGTCTGGATATCAGGGAGGTGACCTGGCCGTCCTGATTCCGGAAGATGCCTCTTTCGCAGAGCTTCTTCAGTACCGTGTAGGTGGTGGATTTCTTCCAGCCCAGCTCCTCCCCGCAGAGCTTTACCAGCTCCCCGGAAGATAACGGCTCCTGCTGCCAGATGATGTCGGCAAAGCGGGATTCCACCGCGCCCAGTTTCATTTCTTCCATACCTGTCAGTCCTCCTGTTCTTCTGCGCTTCTCCCTGCAAAAACTGTGGTCTACTTGCGATAGACCTGATGCGAGTCTATCACAGGTAGACCATTCTGTCAAGGAAGTTTTACCAGGCTTATTCAGTCCCGCACCACCGTCCGCCTGGCAATCAGGTAAGACGCCGTGTAGTACAACAGGTACAGCAGGGCCGTCACCCCCGCCACGATGCCCGCTATCAGCCACACCACTTCCGCGGAGGCCTCCATCCCCTCCATCCGCATCACATGGGCCCCAAAAGCGGCCACAGGAACGCTCAGGGCCATGGGCAGGGCAAAGGGCGCGATGAAGAAGACAAAGGTCTGCCAGAACAGCGCCCTGGCCTGCTCCCGCTCCCCCATTCCCAGCCGGAACAGGATTTCGTACCGCCCCTTATCCTCCCCCAAGCCCGAGAGGGTCTTCAGCGCCAGGATGGCCATGGCCAGCAGCAGGAACACGGCCGACGCGAACAGCGCGCCCACCACCAGGATGGCCGACACACCGTTCTCCTCCTGCCTGTGGTATTCCCGAATCTCGAACGCCAGCCTTCTGCCCGTCTGCCTGTTTTCGCCCGCGTCCGCAGAAAGCAGCCGCGACAGCTCCCTGTGCAGGCCGATTCCGTCGAACCTCTGCTTTTCCGTGAGATAAGCCCTGCTCTCTTCCACGCACTCCATATCCGCCACCGCCTCGTCCGGCACCACCACATAGAAATACAGATAGCTAATCTTCGGATAATCCGTCCGGCAGCTATGGAACGTGTAGGATTTCCCCCCATGCTCCCAGACCATGTCCGACCAGTCCGGCTCCGCGGCCTCCCTGCTCGTGCACACGATCATGAACTGCCCCTCCAGCGCCACCGGCTCTGCCCCCAAAGGAGCCATCAGCACGTTGAAGTCGCTGACCGGCATGAAGCTGTCATTGGGCGCCATCCGCTCCTCGTACCACCCGGTGCGGCTGTAGAACTCCTGTTCTCCGGTCTCAAAAGTGTGCCACAGGACCTTTCTCCGGATTCCCGCGTATTCCCGGATAAGGCTTTCCGCCAGCTCCACTTCGCTCTCCCGGTCGTTACTGTCGGAATAATACATGACGTCATAGGGCCACGCCGCATGCAGCGCCTCCTCCTGGCCTGCTTTCTGGATGAATGAGAAATTCGTCCCCGCCACGGCCAGGCTCATCAACAGCGCCAGGCACCCGAACATGACGGAATTGGCGCTGAGGTTTCCCGAGAGCTGGCGCAGCACGAAAGTGTTGGCCCCCCGGCTGCAGAATCCCGGACGGCGCAGCAGGAGGAAGACGACGCTTTTCGCGGCTCCCATATGGAACAGCATCACGCAGAGGATAAAGCCCGCCAGCAGATACTCCATGCTGTCCACTGTCCCGCCCCTTAAGGATATGTCCACGCTCCTCCAGAATCGGATGCCGCAGGCCGCCATCCCGCCAAGGGCCGCCACCGTCGCCAGGAACCACAGGCCCGGGTGCTTCACCCGCTTCTCCACTTTCTTTTCCCCGTGAATCAGGTCATAGATTGCCGCCCGCCTCAGATAAATCCCGGAGGCCAGAGACGCTACCAGGAAAATCGCCGCCGTCAGCGCCACGGTGCGAAGCAGCCCCTCCAGGGAGTAAGGCGACATGGAAAACTCCATCTCCAAAAGCTTCATCATCACCGCCATCAGCCCCTGGAACAGGAATCCCCCTGCCAGAAGCCCTATCCCCAGGGCGATGCCGCAGATGACAAGGGTCTCCGCCAGAAACAGGCGCAGGATGTCCCGCCTGGTCATGCCCAGGGTCAGGTAGGTGCCGAATTCCCGCTTCCTGCGCTTCAGCAGAAAGGAAGTGGCGTAGCTGAGCACGAAAGCCACCACAAAGGAGATGGCCGCCACCAGGATTTTCAGAGCGGTCCCGGCACCCTCCCCCCGGTCCGCCAAGGCCGCCAGCTCCCTGCTGTAGATGACATTATTGACGGCGAACAGCAATGCCACCGTGAGGGACACTGTCATAAAATAAATCAGATAGCTGCCCACCTGCCGCTTCACGTTCCGGATTGCAAGATTAAGATACATCCGTCTCACCTCCCAGCGCCGCGGACACGGACCAGATTTCCCGGTACATCTCCTGTCTGCCCCTGTCTCCCCTGTGGATTTCGCTCCATATCTTCCCGTCCTTTAAAAACAGCACCCTGTCCGCATAGGAGCCCATGAGGGCATCGTGGGTGACCATCAGGATGGTGGAGCCCAGGGAACGGTTCATCATCTGAAAGGTCTCCATCAGGTTCCTGGCGTTTGCCGAGTCCAGAGCTCCCGTGGGCTCGTCCCCTAGAATCAATGCCGGGTTCGCAATGAGGGCCCGGGCGCAGGCCGCCCGCTGGCGCTGCCCGCCGGAGAGCTCCCGGG
>CAMQOJ010000454.1 GCA_947003375.1 uncultured Lachnospiraceae bacterium | reverse complement strand
CTGAATGAGATGGCATCCCCGTGGAAGCACTGGGAGGAGATTATCGGCGAGTTCCGGGAGGCGGACAGGGAGCTGAGGGAATACGGCGACCCTGAAAAGATGAAGGTGTGGATAAACACATCGCTGGGCGAGACGTGGGAGGAGAAAGGGAAGTCCGTGGACGAAGGCTCCCTGCTCAGCCGCCGGGAGAAGTATGAGGCGGATCTTCCAGACGGCGTTCTGCTGGTGACTGCCGGGGTGGATGTACAGGATGACCGGTTCGAAGTCGAGATTACGGGATGGGGGAAAGGGTTCGAGTCATGGGGGATACTAAAAAGGGTGATTCCTGGAGACATGGAGAAGGAAGAGACATGGAACAGGTTGGAAAGATTCCTTGACATGGAACTTTACTTCGGAAACAAAAACTCACTTTTGATTGCCTGTAGCTGCATTGACACGGGAGGACATTACACTACTGAAACATACAAGTTCCTGAAAAAGATGGAAAGGAAACAGAAACGGATATTCGGCATCAAGGGGATGGGCGGCGAGGGGATACCGCTGGTGTACAAGGTGTCCAGGAACAACATCGAGAAGGTGCCGATATTCCTCCTGGGCGTGGACTCCGGGAAGGAAATCCTGATGACGCGCCTCGGCACGAAGGAGGAGGGGCCGGGGTACTGCCATTTCCCCACGAACGAGGACAGGGGATACGATGAGACGTACATCAGGGGGCTTTCCAGCGAGACGCGGGTGGTCAGCATGAAGGACGGGCGTGCTGTGCTGAAGTGGGTGAAGAAGTCTGGGGCGAGGAACGAGCCCCTGGATCTGCGGAACTACTCCACGGCAGCAGCGGAGATATTGCGGCCGGATTGGGACGTCCTGGAAAAGAAGGTCAGTCAGGGCATCAATTACATGAAGAGGCAGCCAAAGGCGGCATCCAGGGCGAAGAAGCCAGGGATTGTCAACCGCGGCATCCAGATATAGGGAGGTGGGGTCATGGAGCGGTTAGAAAGGGCGAAGAGACGGCTTGACCTGTATTACAGGGCGGAGGAGGCGATTCTTACGGGACAGGAATACAGCATCGGCACCAGGAAGCTGCGCCGCGCTGACCTGGGCGAGGTGCAGTCTATGATCAAGTCGCTTGAGAATGAGGTGAAGTCCCTGGAGGCAGGGGGAAAGAGCAAAGCGGTCAGGGCAATCCCGCTGGACATCTGATTGGGGGAAAGGAATGAATCTGATTGATAGAGCAATAGCCGCGGTGAATCCTGAGGCGGCGCTGCGGAGGGAAAGGGCCCGGTGCAGCCTTGACATCATACAGCAGTTCCGTAACAGCGGATATGATGAGAGCGGCGCGTCACGGTCGAAGAACGCCATGCGGGGATGGGACGCATCGAGCCGGTCGCCGCAGGAGGACATAGACCGGAACCTGGACACGCTGCGGCAGCGATCCAGGAGCCTGATGATGTCGGCTCCGATTGCGGTATCAGCAATCAAGACGAACCGGACGAACATCGTAGGGGTGGGGCTGAGGGCCCGCCCAACGGTGGATCGTGAGGTGTTGGGCATCTCAGAGGCCGAAGCGAAGGCCTGGTGCAAGAAGACCCAAAGGGAATTTGAGCTATGGGCAAAGTCGAAGCACTGCGACAGCACGAAGACGAATGATTTCTACGAGATGCAGCAGATCGCCTGCACCTCATGGCTGATGAACGGCGAGGCGGTGGCCCTTGTCAGGTACAATGATGACGAGGCCGCATTCATGCCCTATGGATTGCGGATACACCTGATAGAGTCGGACAAGGTCTGCAGCCCCCATTCTGGAGGGAGCTACGTCAACCTCCAGCAAACGGATGAATCCACTCACAACCGGATATACAACGGAGTGGAGATTGATGGGAATGGGGCGGTGGTGGCATACCATATCTGCAGCACTTATCCCAATTCCTCCATGCAGGCGGAGAAGAAGTGGACTAGGGTAAAGGCTTTCGGGGAGAAGACGGGGTTCCCAAACGTGCTGATGGTGTTCGAGAGCGAGAGGGCAGAGCAGTATAGGGGCGTGCCCTATCTGGCCCCGGTCATCGAGTCGCTGAAGCAGCTTACGCGCTATAGCGAGGCTGAAATCATGGCAGCGGTCATAAACGGCTTCTTCACGGTGTTCATCACGTCTGAAAAGGGTACGTCAGACATGCCGTTTACGGGGTTCGGTGCAGGAGACGGCGATTCTGAGGGTACTGGAGACGGGAGCAATTACGGTATGGGGCCGGGGATGATCAACATCCTGGCTCCGGGCGAGGACATCAAGATGGCGGATCCGTCACATCCCAACGCGAACTTTGATGCGTTCAGCACGGCCTATGCGAAGTATATAGGGGCCGCCCTTGAAATCCCCCATGAGCTGCTGCTGAAGCAGTTCGGCGCGAGCTATTCCGCGTCCAAGGCGGCGCTGGAGGAGGCATGGAAGGCTTTCCGGATGAAGCGGACGTGGCTGGTCAATGATTTCTGCCAGCCGGTATATGAGATGTGGCTGGTGGAGGCGATAGCCAAGGGGAGGATTGCGGCACCGGGATTCTTCCTCGACCCGGCGATTCGGGAGGCCTGGTGCAGGTGCGCGTGGAACGGGCCATCACAGGGGATGCTGGATCCCCTGAAGGAGGTGAACGCGGCCACGAGGCGGGTGAGGCTAGGGATATCCACCAGGGAGATAGAGACGATGGAGATGAGCGGAGGAAGTTTTGATGACAATGCGGAGCAGCTTAAGAGGGAGGCCGAGAAGATGGGAGAAATCAATGCATTGCTGGAGCCGGAGAAACCGGAACCAGAGGAGTCGGATGGGCAGGAAAGGGAGGGCTGAGGGATGGCGAAGGTCAGCGTGAAAGGAACGATTGTCGCAGATGACGACAAATGGATATATGACTGGTTCGGCATCGCCGCGACCTGCCCCAGGGACGTCCATGGGGCCATACAGGAGGCGGCAGGCGAGGATCTGGAGGTGGAGATCAATTCCGGAGGAGGGGACGTCATCGCGGGGAACGAGATATATACCGCCCTACGGATGTACAGGGGGAAGGTGGACATCATCATTTCCGGGATGGCGGCATCTGCGGCATCTTATATAGCGACCGCCAGGAGGTGCGAGATGTCACCGGTGGGGATATTCATGATACATAATGCGTCCGGCGGTGCGCGGGGGGACTACCATGCCATGGACAAGGAGTCGGAGATCCTGCAGACAGTCAACAGGGCTATAGCGACGGCGTACATGGACAAGACGAAGATGCCGCTGGACGAACTGCTGGGCCTGATGGACAGGGAGTCATGGCTGACCGCGGACAAGGCATTGGAGTATGGGTTCGTGGATGCCATCATAGAGAGCCAGGAAGGAGCACAGCAGACCGGCCAGGAGGCCGGCCTTTTTGATGGGGGGAAGGCGGCAATCTACAATGCGGCCACGGTCCTGGACCGGAAGACCATCGAGAGGACGAAGGAGATGCTTGCAAAGGCATCAGGACAAACCGAGAACGCCGCACCGGGGAGCGGGACTTGCGCACACCTGGAGAGCGTTTCAGATATCGACAATAAAGCAGAGGAGGTAAAGGACATGGACGAAGAGACGAAAGAGGGCATCTCGACAGTGGAGGAGATCATGGCGAAGTATCCGTCCCTGGCACAGAAGCTCAGGGACGATGCATCCAGGGAGGCCGCGGCGGCGGAGAACAGCCGCCTGAAGGCAATCGACGAGATATCCGGCCAGATATCCGCGGAGCTGGTGCATGAGGCGAAGTACGGGGAGAAGAGGATGACTGCGGAGTCGCTGGCTCTGGAAGCGTTCCGCAGGAACGGCATCATGGCGAGGGAGTCGCTGGCAGGCCTGAAGGCCGATATCGCCAGCTCCGGCGCGGACGGGGTCGTGGCGGACGCGAACTCATGGCACGCGGCCGAGGCCGAGGGGCTGGACCATGGCACC
>CAMQOJ010000453.1 GCA_947003375.1 uncultured Lachnospiraceae bacterium | reverse complement strand
GGCGAAGATGGCATACGCGCCTCCCGCCCCATCCAGCCCATGCCCCGGGCTGCCGTCTATAGTGGGATAGCCGATGAACGTCAAATCCGCCCAGTCATATATCTCATAGATATAGCTGATCTTATCCGGGCTGGAAAGCTTCAATGGGCATAGCAGGACTTTCCCGCTGCTGTACTGTACGTCTATCTCGTCCAAGTCGTCCGTCCACACAGCCTTCAGCGGCCATCGATTGGAGAATTCCAGGATTTTGCGGAACTCCTCCGAGTCGAAGCAGCAGGTGCCCTTCCCCCAGTCCATGAAACAAGACAGATTCATCTTCATGCAGAACTCCAGCGCATCCTGTTTCGTCACATGGCTGAACAACGCACTGTCCGGATGGCTATCCGCCAGCTCTATCATCTCGTCCAGGGTCCATGCCGTCTTCGCCCCCACCAGGTCAGAGCGCACCGCCACGGTATTTATGCAGAAGGTGTTCGGCAGGGAGAGAAGCTTTCCGTCCACCGTGTAGGCCTTCAGCACCGCGTCTACGAAATCCTCCTTTTTCAGTCCGCTCCTCTCCAGGAAATGGGTCAAATCCTCCAGCGCTCCCTTGGAGGCGAAGCTGTCCAGGTTGCCGTACTGCAGGTTCACGATATCCGGACAGCTGCCGGATACGATGTCCAGGTTCAGGCTGGCTATGGCCTCATCCAGCGTCATGCCCGAATCCGGCGTGTAGTCCCAGTATTCCTTTACCTTTACCCGGCAGGGGCCACCCTGGCGGTTGAACGCCAAGGCCGATTTGCGCAGGTTCTCATTGCGCATCACCACGCCCAGGGTGACCACCTCCCTCTGGGGCTTCCCCCGCCCATCCGTCTCCTGGATCAGGGCCATCCTCAGCTCGGAATCTTCGTAGAACAACACGCCTGCCCTGCCGTCCTCAAACCTTGTGAGCCCCACCAGATGCTCCGTGTCCAAGTCACAGTCCTGCCACTCCACCAAATCCGTCGTCATATCCTCCTCCAGCTGGTACAGGACCAGCTTTTTCCATGCCGCCACGAGGAATTCCGACCCGCTCACCGGCACCATACCGAAATTCTCAGCCATGCGGCCTACCTCTCTGGCAGTGCTGGCTTCGAAGTCGATCCTATACATCTTCCTGTCCGCAGTGCAATACACCTTTCCGTCCATACCGCAGACTATACTGTTTATGGAAGAGTGTATGCTCTCCGGCTCCAGGGAGGCAGTTCCACAGATTCTGCCATCCCCGTCCAGCAGATAGATGTCGTTCTTGACTGCAACGTACAGGTTTCCGGCCCCATCCTGCACCATGCCCACTAGATACTCATTTATCTCAATGTCGGACTCATCGTATTCTCTCACCGCTACCTGGCGATTAAAAAGCCTCTTCCCTTCCCCATCATATTTCTCCACGTATATCTTTCTATAGGTTTTATATGCCAGGAAATAATCCCCGCGGCAATCAGGCAGAATTTTCGGGTATTCCAAAAAATAGTTGCGTCGAATCTCGATGGGAAGTCTACTCGCCTTCCCGGACTCTCCAAGCTGCATGCAGTATATGTCATATCGATATATATATTCACCATTAAGGCCTTCCTCTTCTTCGATGTGCTGGATGACATAATACATCGCATCGCCACAAAGGGAGATTTCCATCTTCTCCCCATTGTAAATATCAGGTTCAGAAATGCCGAAATCCACGAATTCCGCCTCATAGACAGTTTCCTCTGTGGTGTCTGCGCATCCTGCCAGGGCGGACACAAGCATCAGCAGCGCAAATATCCAGCATAACAGTTTCCACATAATGCTGCCCTCCCAAATCGTACGATTTCTGAAACCGTATTCATCTGCCTGCATATCGCTCCCCCCTCCCGGCCCTCACATCTCTAAAATATTTTTCTCTTTTTCCTCTGCTCTACCTATCTAATCATGCACAAAACTGCATATTTTTGTCAATTGACTCTTGCGCAATCGGATAATATACGGCTTTGAATTTGAATGTCTTCAAAATGTATAGGGGAACATGCCTTTTATGGCATAATCCCCCTGCCGTACTGCTATTCAACGGCTACGTATATCTATACGTCAATCGATTACATTTTGCCAGACACCCGACTCCGTGAAATGCTCTGCCTGGGCGGTAGCCCTCTCGATGACATCCCTGTCATATCCCATCAGTTCCAGCAGCTTGATGGCATTGCGGGTGGTGGCCTTCCCCTCCTTCAGCCTGTAGTTGAACACCACGTCCCCCTCCGCCACGTCCTCCTCAAAGTGGTAATTGTCGAAATCGTCCTGGAGGAGCTCCGTGAGCTCGATGTCATGGGTGGCGGCAAAGCAGAGGATGCCCGTGCGCCCCAGGGATTTCAGTATCTGGGTGGACGCCGCGATGCGCTCTATGGTATTGGTGCCCCGCAGCACCTCGTCCACGAAGCAGAGAATGGGCACATCCCCTGCGGCGGCATCCAGGATACGTTTCAGCGCCTTTATCTCTACGATATAATAGCTCTCCCCGGATTCCATATCGTCCCGAAGGGCCATGGAGGAATACACATGGTAGAAGGGCGCGCGGTAGCTGTCCGCCGCGCAGGTGTGGACTGTCTGGGCCAGGATCGCGTTGAGGGCCACCATCTTGAGAAAAGTGGACTTGCCGGAGGCATTGGAGCCGGTGAGCAGCACACCTTTCCGGGCGGCAATCCCGTTCTTCACAGGCGCCTTGAGCATGGGATGGTAGCCCTCTTCCAGGCTTAAGCCTCCCTCCGCCTGGAAATCCGGCGTGCACCATCCCCTGTTCCCATCTGCGCCCTCCTCCCCCAGGGACTCCCGGAAGATCCAGATGGCGATGACGGTCTCCACATACCCCACCGTCTCGATCATGGCATCCACATCCCCGATATGCCCCCGCACGGTGTTCAGCATGCTGTCGAACTTGATCAGGTCCGCGTGGAATACCATGCGCACGTAGTCCAGCACCAGCGCCAGAATGTCCCCGGAGGAATTCCCCCGGAAGGGCGATATGACCCAGTAGGAATTCCGCGCCATGCCCTGCATCTGCTTCCTGGCCTGCCCCATCCGCGCCCACTCCTCCCGGCACACCGGCAGATCCAGCTTCCCCAGCTCCTCACAGCAGCGCATCAGCCGCATGATATAGGAAAAGCTGGCGATATAAGGGTCAATCTCCCCCTTTTCCTTAAAATAGGACAGGATATTGTAGATGATCAACCCCACGATTCCCATAATCGCCAGGGAGAAGTTCACCCACAACAGCCCAATCAGCGGAAGGAACAGCAGATCCATGAGAAGGTGCTTCCGGCTGGAGCGCTCCCCCAGGAGGTCCAGATTGTCCAGATAGTCATAGAGGGAGAACTTCCCGGTATGCCCCAGGCGGTTTGCGGCAAGCTGCACCCGCACCCTTGTCTCCGGATGCTCCCCGAAGAACCGGACGGCCTCCTCCAGACGGGCCAGCTCCCCCTCCTCCTGCTTCAGGGTGCGCAATGTATAGTACAGATACTCCTCCCCTGACGCGGAGAGGGTATAGTTCATCCTCTTGAATAATTCGTCCATCCCAAGGTCATTCCATGTGATGTCGTCCAACTGCCCTTTTCTCTGATGTCTGTCGAAAAAGCTCCCCATCCTCGCGAACCGTTCCAGGGCATATTCCTTCTCGGAGAGCTTGCCGTAATCATGATATAAAGTATCGATGAATCTCTTTTCTTCCCTTTTCGTCCGCACGCTCTCCGACACGAAGATGACCAGCACGAACGCAGCCATAGCCAATATAAAAAACAGATATTCCATATTTATTTTCGCCCTTCTTATCTTTACCCGACTCTGTCCGCTGCTTTCCGCCTACAGGCCGGGTCACCTGGAAGAACAGCATTCCAACGGCAGGTTCCAGCCGCCGCGGGTATATACTGCATAACGCTGAATGCTGCCTAATGTAATCATGTGAATGAACC
>CAMQOJ010000452.1 GCA_947003375.1 uncultured Lachnospiraceae bacterium | reverse complement strand
TGATACGCCACTTCCTCTATGGAAAGCCCTTCCTGCAGAAGCAGCTTTTTTGCATCCCCAATCCGTTTAGCAGCCACATAATCAGAAAAAGAAGCCCCCGTTTCCCTCTTGATCAGAGCGCTTAAATGCCCGCTGCTCAAGCCGCACTTATCCGCCAGCTCCTGCAGAGATATCTTTTCCGTATATCTTATGTTTATCTCATCTACCACCTTTTTTATCCGATAATCCTCAATAGGAAATCCCGCCTCTTCCGATTCCGGCTGCGCGGCCTGCTTCGTTTTCTCTTCCCTGGCTGCCTGATAACGTAAAAGCACCTTTCTAAGGCTCTCTTCCTCCACCGGCTTAAGCAGATAATCAAGAGCCCCCAGACGCAGCCCCTCCTTAGCGTATTCAAACTCCGCGTAGCCGCTGATGAAAATAATTTGAATCAGGCTTTCGCTCTCCCTGATTCTTTTCACCAATTCTAGGCCGTTCAGCCCAGGCATCCGTATATCGGTAATCAAAAGGTCCGGCCTCATTTCCCTGACCATCTCAAGGGCCTTGATTCCATTGGATGCCTCCCCTACCACCTCAAAAGGAAGCGAACTTCTGTGTATCAGCTTCTTGATTCCAATGGCAACCCAAACCTCATCGTCTGCAATCACCACCTTATACATGTCCCTCACCCTCCTCTCCGCAGGGAATGAAAATCTCCACTCTCGTTCCTTCCCCCGGCCGACTTTCTATCTTCAGAGACGCCCTCTCCCCATAGAAGAGCCTCAGTCTCTGGTAAATATTCGAAAGCCCGATGCTGTCCTTTCCGGAGCTGCTGCTCAGGCTCCTATGCTTCATCTGATAGAGCACCTCCTCTAACCTTTTCCGCTCTATGCCGCATCCGTTATCCTCCACTGTCAGCTCCAAATCGGCCAAGCCTGTCCTCCACACTCTGACCCGGACCTTTCCCTCTTCAAGCTTCTGCTCCAGCCCATGAAAGATAGCGTTCTCCACAATCGGCTGTAGGATCAGCTTGATTATCTTAAGTCCCCTGGCTTCCTTTTGTAAGTCGATTTCTACCTCTATCCTTCCCCCGAAACGATAATGGATAATCTTGGCATATTCCTGAATGTTTGTAATCTCATCCTCCACTGTCACCACATTTTCCCCTTTAATGGCATAGCGGAAAATTTTAGACAGCGCCATGGTAATCTCCGCGATTTCCTCCGCGTCATAGCAAAGCGCCATCGCCCGGATACATTCAAACGTATTATAGAGGAAATGAGGATTGATCTGATTTCTATAGGCGAGAACCTGTATCTGCTGTTTGGCCAGCTCCGTCTCATACAATACCCTCTGGGCCTGGCGCAGCTTTTCGCCCATCTCGTCCCTTTCGTCCAGCATATGGTTCAAATTGTCCGCCAACATGCTGATTTCATCATTGCCCTCTACTTTCATCCTCCAGACAGGATTCGCCACACTTATTTTTACAAAAAGAGTCAGATTCCGGATAGGACGGATCACAATATAATAACAGAACCACAGAAGAACAGCCAGTATCCCAAACATAATCAGGGAAATTACCAGGATGAAGCTGCGCACAATGGGCATTCCCCTGTAGAGGTCATCGGTAGGCATGATGCTTACAATCTTCCAGCCCGTTTCCTTTTGTTCCACTACAGAAACAAAAACTTCATCTGTGCTCACCAGCTCCTCTTCCCTCAGTCTGCGGTATTCCCTCCCTCTGCCACTAGAAATCACCGTATTGCCGGAATCCAGAAGATACAGTTCTTCCCGCTCCGTTATTTCCGTATCCTTCATATAAGAAGCAAATTTCTGCGCTCGCATGAGCACTACAATCATGCCAAGCTGTTTGTCATAATTTCCATTGAGAAGGTCATATACCGGATATGAGACCATGAAATAGGCATCACTGGAAGAATTCGGTCTGAAGACATCGGAATACGACAGTTTGTTCACCATTTTCACCTTCGAGATAAGCCCGGGATCCTTCCCGATTTCCGCCAGTTTGTTCAGCCTGTCGTCATAGAGCGCGATTCCCACGATTCCGTTTTGTGTCATCATCATATTGGACAACAGAGAACTCAGTCCCTTATGGGCGTTCACCTGCTCCGCCGGTGTCTGGGTAAAATAATCATAGATTGTCTGTTCATAAGAAAGAAGCGTTAAAATACTATACATAGAATTGTGGAATTCCGCCGTCTTCATGTTGATTTGCTGAAGAATCTTCTCATTGGAAATCTCTGTATTACGCCGAATCAATGCCTTCACGCCATAATCCATGACCAGATAGCTACAGGTAATGCAAAAAAGCAGCACTATCACAAGCGATAGAAAACGCCAGAAAATACTGTTTGCCAGAATCCTGCATTTAGATATCACATTTCGAAACCATTGCATCATTTTCCTCTTCACAAAAGCGCTTATGTGCATTCCCGTCAGGTATCTGTCTTTCATTCTATATGAAAATACAGTAAAATGCAAGACCTGGCAAGGAAGATCGGTTGTAGCCAAAGGAGCATTGCCAAGAAAAAAATATTGACATATTTCCGTCAAGAGCGTATTATAATAATATAAGGCAGACAACGGCGTGTGTCTGTCAAAGCGTTGAAGTAAGAGAGTGCGCCGGTAGGCATTGTCTTACAGAGCTTGCAAGAGGGGTTGTGCAGTGAAACCTCAAACCGGCGTAGGCCTAAGGGCTGAAAGAAAATGCTCCAAAAGGCTCTGCTGTAAGGCAGGGTCTTTTGTTATATACAGGGGAAAAAGATATGGACTTATTACAGAAATCCGCCGCTGCTTTTGAACGGCTGATTGGTTATCAGTACCGATTTACTCTGGGCCGCAAAGGGAAGACATATTACATACCAGACCATAGAAAAAAGTATTTTCGTTAGTGAAAGCCGTTCGAGGTTAGAAGCTTTCCAATTTATCGAAGACTTGTTGGATGGAGAGCCGCTTGTGTTCCGCTTTAATAAAAAGGTGTTACCATAGTCGCGGGAATGGTTGAGCCGTATGCCGTTGATGCTGCTGAACCTGGCAAAATCCGCCAGGTTCAGGATTCCCCTGCCGTCTATGCGCAGCCCCTCCCCGTTCTCCAGGGCCAGGCCGCCGATGAGGATGGCCCCGGGCTCCAGGTAGATATGGGTGTGGGAGGGCAGATGCCAGACGCATTCCCCGATATAATAGATGCCTGGCTCCACATAGAGCGTCCTGCCCTCGGGCATGGCCTCCAGCTGCCCGTTGATGCCGTCCCCCAGAAAGCCGGGCCGCTCCAGGGAGCCGTGCGCCACCAGCACATTGTCCCCCACCTTGTCCGGCAGCTCCTCTATGGCTCCGGCGAAGAGGTGCAGGTTGTGGAAGCGGTCTTTGTTGATCTCCACCGACAGGTTCGCCGGTCTGTCCAGCGTGAAGACGATACGCCTGTCCTGCGCCTGTGCCCGGATGCCCAGGGAAAGGGGGCGGATGTCCACCCGGTACACGGTGTAGAATTTCGGGAAGGTGATCTCCACCTCCACGCTGCCCTCGAAGTCGAAACAGGCCATGGACGTGCAGCGCACGTCATGCATGTCCACCTTTACCCGGTAGGCCTTCAGCTCCTGCCAGTCCTGGGCACCCACCGGCCTGACCCGCAGGCAGTAGTCCTCCTGCAGCACAGCGCCCCTGGGGACGGGGTGCATCCGCAACTGATTTCTTTTCTGTGCCATATTGTTGCCTTTCTTTTTCTTTTTATTGTTTTTTATCAACTCATCAACTGTTTATCGTTTTCTTGGAACCTTTACACATAAGGTTTTGACTGCTATAATAAAGATGACACTGATACACGATTGACATCTTTAGAAAGCAGGTGATTCTATGCCCACAAACGCAGAAGTCATTGAGTGTCTGGCGCGAAAGCTGGAAAGAGCACGTATCTTAAACGACCTAAAGGAGCTGTCTCTTATACACATCTCCGAGCCCACGAGACAGATGAGGATCTCGT
>CAMQOJ010000451.1 GCA_947003375.1 uncultured Lachnospiraceae bacterium | reverse complement strand
GAGCAGCTTTAGAAGGACAGCTCTTAACAGAGGTTGCCCTAGGAATGAAGATTGTATTATATGAAGGAATGCTGCTTCCAAGAAAAGTCCATAAGATGATTGAGGAACAGAAAATCATATTTTGCTCAGTTACGCCCTCTTTATTTAGAGGGTATTATTTCAGGGCTAAAAGGGATATCGGATGTCCTTGTAAAAGGTGAGATTGATTCGGAAGGAGCTGAAATAGTAGTGCATATGTCGTAGTGTCTGATGAGATGACTGTAGAAAATGTGCTAAGGCATTGCAGAAAGCATTTAGCAGAATATAAGATGTCCAAAAAGATAAATTTTTGCAGAGAAATATAAGACCGGGGCTTCTCAGAAGAAAAAGAGAACGCAGTAAGAGAGGAAGGAAATGCCATATTTGAAGATAATGCAGTTAGGCTTTAAGAGGGCATTTGTGTATAGAGGAAAGGTCATCTTACTATTGCTTTCCAGCATAGCAAGCATCTTTATATTGCAGAAATTTTGGCTGGCGCTATATGGGGACGACTATGCGCAATATATCTATATGGCCAATTACGCAATGGTTTCCCAGATTTTAAGGATTGTATACAGGATAAACGCGCTGGGGACATTGTCGGCCAGGATACGTACCGGAGCGATCTCCGTGGAGCTGTTAAGGCCGTGGGAATATATGAATTCCCTCCTTTTTGAGGATTTCGGAACCATTGTCGCGAACCTGGCCTCTTCAGGGCTCGTGCTGTTCACCATGGCAAGGCTGCTGTTCCACATGCAGATACCGCCTGCAGGGAACATCGTGCTTTTCCTGGTATCTGCTTTTTTGGGCTTCCTTCTCCTGTTCCTGGTCAAGGCAATCGTGGCGATGGCATGTTTTTGGCTGACAGAAGCTTTCTATCTGCTGATATTGGTTGATGTGGCGATTGACCTGCTCTCCGGACAGTTCCTGCCCACATGGCTGGTCCCTGGATGGCTGGAGCGGATAATGGATGCCCTGCCGTTCGTATGGATTTACCAAAAGCCTATCAGCATCTACCTTTCACAGGGGAAGACGATGCTTATGAAAGAATATGTCCCGCTTTTTCTTCAGCAGATTGCATGGGCCGTATTCCTTTACCTGATGATGTATGTGGTATGGCATACCGCTGTCAAGAAGCTGAATGTACAGGGGGGATGAAATGGGATTGATTGGAAAATACTTTAAAATGAGTCTCCAGAGGCAGCTGCAATACCGACTGAATTTCCTGATTGCCTGTATATCCATAGGGCCGATACATTTGATTCAATTGGTGTTCTCCTGGTTCATAGCGAAGGAATTCGATGGGTTTGGCACATGGGACTCCTGGGACCTGATCTTCCTGTATGGGCTCATGCTGACTTCTTATGGAATCGCACAGATATTTGCCCGGAACCTGAGATATCTGGAAGACTTTGTGGTCACGGGGAACCTGGACATATATTTTACGAGGCCGCAGCCGATCCTTTTTGGCCTGGTTTTCCATAATTTAGGCGTCATAGAAATCTTTGCCCATTTTTTCCCGTCAGTGGCCGTTCTGGTGGCGGCATGCATCTGCAACAGGGTACATTGGTCTCTTTATAAGCTGTTGGTGCTCCTCGGGGCGGTCATAGGTGGAGCGTCCATACAAATGGCGCTGTTCCTGCTCATAGGCAGCGTGTCTTTTTGGACGATGAAGTCGCGCAGCCTGGAGAAGATATTTTATGCGTTCAAAGATTTTCTGAACTACCCGTTGTACGTATATGGTAAAGAAGTGCTTGCTTTTCTGACATATGTGCTGCCGCTGGCGTTCATAAATTATTACCCGTCCTTATATATCCTGGACAAAGAGGGCTCTATGGACATTCTGAACTTTATGACCATCCCTGTGGCCCTGCTTCTGTCAGGAATCGTGTTGCTTATATGGAAAATTTCATTGGCTCATTACAATAGTGCCGGAAATTAGGGAGGGATTATATGTCTGTAATAGAGGTGAAGGATTTATCGAAGTGCTATACCATAACAAGGAATAAGAAGCAATGGTTCAGGAACCTGTTCATGCCGCAGAAGGAGACTGTATATGCGGTCAAAAATATCGATCTGCAGATTGAGAAAGGTGCCAGCGTGGGCTTTATTGGGCCCAACGGAGCCGGCAAGTCTACCACCATCAAGATGCTCACCGGAATCCTGGAACCCTCCGGCGGAAGCGTGAAGGTGAATGGCCTGTCGCCATCCAGGCAGAGGAAGGAATATGTCAGGCACATTGGGGTGGTATTCGGGAACAGGAGCCAGCTGTGGTGGGACCTTCCGGTGGTGGATTCTTTTGGACTGTTCAGGGAGATATATAGGATACCATCGAAGCTATATAAAGAAAACCTTTCATTGTTTTCCGACATGCTGGACCTGTCCGATATTATGGGCAAACCGGTCCGGCAGCTGAGTCTGGGGCAGAGGATGCGGTGTGAAATCGCGGCATCCTTTCTCCACGATCCCCAAATCGTTTTTATGGACGAGCCCACTATCGGGCTGGATATCATAGCAAAGGACAAAATAAGGAAATTCCTTACCTGGCTGAACCAGGAGAAGAAGGTCACCCTGGTAGTGACTTCCCATGACTTGGCAGATATCGTCAATGTGTGCAGGGACCTGATCGTGATAGACCGGGGCAGCATCGTCTTCCATGATTCGATGGACAAGGTGGCTGACATACATGGGAGGCGCAGGTTCATAGATGTGGAACTGTCTGAAGAAATCGTGGTCTCTGATGACAGGATCAGGATGATTTCCAATCAGGGGAAAAAGAAATCTTTTGTGATTGATTTGGAAGAGATATCTATAGACGCGGTCATAAGCCAGCTTTCGCGCAATGCTAGGATAGAGGATATGAATATAAGCAGCACGCCTATCGAAGACATCATTAAAGAAATCTACAGTGCCAGAGTGTAATTATATAGCATCGGAAACAAAGTGGCTGCTAATTAAGTTGCGCTTTGAGGATTTTTGCATATGGATATTGATTGTTATTGTAATGCCAATCGCAATCAGCTATACTAAGAACAGACGGATTATCTTCTTAAGCTTGATTTCAATTATACGGTGTGACAATGGGAGGTGAAAGAAGTAGATTATCCCCATCAACTGTGTTAAGATAAGACAAAAGGGCATAATTTAAGGTAAGGAGAGAATGATGACATGAGAATATACTTGGATAATTGTAGTTATAACCGGCCCTATGATGATCAGTCGCAAATGCGCATTCATTTAGAAACGCAGGCAAAGCTGCATATACAGGACATGATTAGGAAAAAACAGATAGAGCTTGTCACATCATATGTTCTTGATTTTGAGAATAGCAATAATCGGTCAATTCAGAAGAGGATGGCGATTGAGAAGTTTATGAAAGACTACGCCACATTATATGTCAGCAATAAGCACAGCGACAAGTTTGCAGAAATTGCTGATTCTATTATGGAAACAGGCGTAAAGGAAAAAGATGCATATCATGTAGCCTGTGCTCTTATGGCTGAATGCGATTATTTTGTGACCACAGATGACAGATTGTTAAAATATCAGTCTGAAAAGATTAAGCTGGTAACGCCGGGAGAATTTATTAGAAGAATGGAGGTCGATGGCTAATGGCTAATGCAGTGAATATTTTGGATCAGGGGTTTGCATGTCTTGTAGATAATCTGGGAGTTATTGATGCGGAGTATTTCATTTCCCTTATTAAAAGGGATGATTTCGATTATACGGTATGGCAACGGGAATACTTTGACAAAATGGCAGCAGGCGAGTTTGCAGTAAAAGCGTCCGCTTATGCAGAGAGCCATCCCTACACGGGAAAAGCCCGGGTGCTGTAATGTGAAATTTGGGGAGGGAAAGTGAGTTTTTGCAATCTTTGCCCTGGTACAAAATCTGGCCGCTGCAGGGGCTGTCCAGACCGCCCAGCAGGGGCAGCAGCGTGGTCTTGCCGCACCCGGAGGGGCCGAGGATGGCGTACATCTTGCCC
>CAMQOJ010000450.1 GCA_947003375.1 uncultured Lachnospiraceae bacterium | reverse complement strand
CTACACGAGTCTCTTCGTCGGCAGCGTCAGATGTGTATAAGAGACAGCATGGTGGACAAGGCCAGGAGCAGGAAGCAGCACGGGGCGGGGCTGGGGCTCGCCCTGGCCGACAGGATCGCCAGGATCCACGGAAGCGGGCTGGAGTTTAGGAGCAGAAAGGGCCAGGGGACAGAGGTGAGCCTGCTGTTCTCCTGTGCGGAGACGGAGATGGTAGATGAAGAATAAAAGTTTGCTTGTAAATCTGTCGGGCGTGGCGCTGGCGTTCGCCATCGCTTTCGGCGGAATCTTCGCGCTGTGGAGTAGGCTGGACAGAGAGCGGGCGCAGCTTCTGTCAGGGGGCGGGCAGGTAGGGATCCCGGCCGTGACTGATGCTGTGATGTCCCAGAGCATCGGCATGGTGGACGTGGAGATAAAGGCGGCGGATTTAAGCCAGGAGGAGCTGCGCCGGGCGGTGCTGTGCCTGGAGAGCGCATCGGAGAAATACCCCCATGAGCCCGTGCCCGGGCAGCTGTCCATGACAGAGGCCACCCAGAGCGGCATGGTCTGGCTTGGGGACTTCCTGCTGCCCCGCCTGGACAGGGAGGGGATGATTCCGAAGGAATACAGGCTGAGCTGCTATCTCTGGGCCGATAGCCAGGCGGAGGCCGGCGAGGGGGCGGCGGATCCGCTGTCCGGCTACTGGGAAGTGTCCTTTGCCGGGGAGGAGCTGGATGCGGTGCTGTTCCTGAACGCTGTGACCGGGCAGGTGCTGCGGGCATGGATCGCGCTGCCGTATCCGGAGGGGGAGCATCCGGATGAGGAGCGTCTGACAGAGCTTTTGGAGGATTACGCGGATTCCTTTGGCGTGGAGGCCGGGTATGCGATTTCCATGGCGGAGGCCGGGATGTCCGATTCCGTATACGCGACGGAAAAACAGGGAACGGAGGGCGGCGGGACAGAAAGCGGCGGGACAGAAAGCAACGGGACAGAAAGCTTCGGAGCCGGAGACGGGGAAACGGACAGCCCCGGGCAGGGCGGCGGAGAGGGCTGGGGATTCCGGCAGCGCCTGGAGGATCAACGGATGGCGGTCTGCCTGGAGGCCGGGGATGCCGTAGACGCCGGGATGCCCCTGGCGGAGAGCGGGAAGGCCCTGTGCCTTGCCCTGTACCTGGAGACGAAGCCTCCGGAAGATTAAAGGCCCCCGGGGCTTTGTGAAAAAAATGTGAACCCTCCGAATTTTACAACTTAGGCACAACTCTTCCGCAGCTCCTTGACATCTGCCTGATATGATACGCGAAGCGAAGGAAAGACAGGTTCGCGGTAAATAAGGAATCGCGGGAAAGATGCGATTCCCAATAAAGTCAGGAGGTAACAGAGAATGGAGAAGCGGAAAAAGCGGAATGGGCGCGGCGTCAGGTGGATTGCCGCCCTGCTGCTGTCGGCGCTGCTGGCGGGCGCCCTGAGCGGCTGCGGCGGGAGCGCGCCGGGAGGAGACGGCGCAGGGGAAGGCGGCGCGGGAGGAGACGGCGCGAAAAGCGGCGCGGAAGGCTCTAAGGCGGCGGACGGGGGTTCCCCCGGACAGGACGGCAAGGGCAGATATGTGGAGATCCAGGAGAGCCTGCCGGAGGAATTGGACGGCTGGTCAATCGTACAGATCTATACGGTAGACGGGAAGCTCCGCCTCCTGGCCACCAAAGCGGAGGGCGACAAGGCCGTCCTGCGGGAGTGGGAGAAGCAGGAGGAGGGCCTGACGGATGTGACCCAGGGCTGGCTGGCGGACATGGAATTCAACTGTGTCGGGGGCTGGCTGGATGTCCGGCTGGCCCGGGGAAAGGACGGCGGAGAGTATCTGTATGCCGGATACCTGGCGGAGGACGAGGAGGGCTCCAGGGGGCATCTGTACAAAGTTGACGGAGGCGCGGCGGTGGAGATCACGCCCCAGAAGTGGACAGTCCCCAATGAGGAATTCGGCAGCTATGAAATGGTACAGGGCCTGGCGGTGCTGGACAACGGCAATATAGTCGCCGTCTCCTACACCTCAGTGGACATCCTGTCGGGGGAAGACGGAAGCGTAATAGAAACCGAGAAGCCCGCCGTTTTCTATGAGGGCGGCGTGATAGCGGACGGAGAGAATGCCTATCTGCGGGCCTCTGACGGAGTCGGCGGCTATATCGAGAAGCGCCAGGGCGGCAAGGCCGCAGGCGCGGTGCAGATTCCCTATCCCGCATCCGATTCCGGGGCGTCCGAAAGCGGAGACAGGATGACGACCTTCAGCAGCAATGCCAGCCTGGCGCTGGCGGCGCTTCCGGACGGCACATTGATCGCCGGGAGCAAGGACGGGCTGTTCCGCATGGATCCCGGGGCTGAGCCGGGGCAGTGGGAGCTGCTTGTGTCCGGCCAGGAGACGGATTTCGCCATGTCGGATCTGTGGTGCACGGATTTCGCGGCGTTTGGGGACGGGAGCGTCTACGCCCTGTTCGAGTCGGAGGAGGGGCAGAAGCTGAACCGCTATGAGTATGACCCGGAGGCGGTGTCTGAGGTGACGGAGGTGCTGAAGCTCTATACCGTGTACGAGAGCTCCCTGCTGAACCAGGCGGCGGCCAAGTACCACAAGGCCCACCCGGAGGTGCTGATTGAGATCCATAACGTGTATCCGGCTTACTACCCGGACAGCGTTGACTACAATGCTGTATACCAGGAGCTGAACACCATGCTCATGGGGGATGAGGCGCCGGACATCGTGATGATGGATCATCTGGACATGGATTCCTACGCGGACAAGGGCCTGCTGGCGGATCTGGAGGACGTGGTGGGCCCCATGGAGGAGAGCGGGGAGCTTCTGTCCAATATTACAGGCATATACAGACGGGAGGACGGCAAGCGGTACGTGGTGCCCCTGCAGTTCGCCATGGACCTGGCCCTGGGCAGGGACATTACGGTCCAGGATATGGCCACCATGGAGTCCCTGGCAGAGTTCCTGTCCCGGGCGGAGGAGCCCTATATGGCATCCTGGACGGTGGCCGGGCTGGTGGATGAGTTCTACCCCTATTTCTGCGCCGAGATCGTGGACGGCAAGCAGCTGGACAGGGAGGCTATGGGGAGGTATCTGGAGTACCTGAAAGCGATCGGGGACAACTGCGGGATTGTGGCGTCAAATCCTGAGGACGTCACGTCCTACGGCGTATTCGGCCTGGCCGGGAAGGCGAAGTTCGCCCTCAGCCGGATGAGCGGCTTTACGGACGGCATGCTGTCCATGTCCATGGTGGATTATATCAAGGGGGACTTCACGGCCTTTGAGAACCGCTTCCAGCCCCTGGTGCAGGCGGGTGTCTGCGCCAAGAGCCGGTATGTGGACAGGGCAAAGGACTTCCTGCGGTTCGCCCTGTCGGAGGAGATCCAGAACCTGGAGTACAACGGCTTCCCGGTGAACCGCAAGTCCATGGAGCATCAGGCGATGAAGGACCGCTCGGAATTCGCCATGGTGACCTCCGTGGCAGGGGACGACGGCAGCTTGGTACAGTTCGAGAGCGAGCCCTACTCCAAAGAGACGGCGAACCGGCTGGTCGCCCTGTGCGAGGGGCTGGATAAGCCTGTGGGAGAGGACGCGAAGATCCGGGAGGTGCTGATCGAGGCCCTGGGCGGCTATCTGGAGGGCTCCCAGTCCAGGGAGGACACCGTACAGAAGATAGAAGACGGCCTGAAGATGTATTTAGCGGAATGAGATTGACATTGCCCCGCCATGATTTCGAACCGGAAATCTGGCGGGGCTTTTGCGGCCTTACCGGAAATTAGTAAAAAAAGTAAATTAACCCTTTATATCTTTACCGGAATAGTATATACTGATAATATAACTTTATAGGAACAGGAAGAGGAAGTCAAACTGACAAATCTGATGAAAGAGAGGAACTGAGTTATGTACGATTTTTCTATCGGCGTAATGCTGGAATCTTTCCGGCAGCCCACTCCGGTGGCGCTTAAGAAGGCAAGGGAGGTCGGCGCTAAGGGCATACAGATGTATGCGGTGGACGGCGAGC
>CAMQOJ010000449.1 GCA_947003375.1 uncultured Lachnospiraceae bacterium | reverse complement strand
TTTCTTCAAGGAGAAGGACATCGCCCTGATCGTCCTGGACGTCATGATGCCGAAGATGGACGGCTGGCAGGTGTGCAGGGAAGTCCGCGCCTATTCCAAGGTGCCCATCATCATGCTGACGGCCAGGGCGGACGAGCAGGACGAGCTCCAGGGCTTCCAGCTGGGGGTGGACGAATATGTGACCAAGCCCTTCAGCCCGAAGATACTGGTGGCCAGGATAGAGGCGATTCTGCGCCGCACCAACCAGACGGCCAATGAGGAGATCGTGAGCTGCGGCGGCATCCTGATGGACAAGGCCGCCCATCAGGTGACCATAGACGGCAGGCCGGTGGACTTAAGCTTCAAGGAATTCGAGCTTTTGGCCTATTTCCTGGAGAACCGGGGAATCGCCCTCTCCAGGGAGCGGATACTGAACAATGTATGGAACTATGACTATTTCGGGGACGCCCGCACCATCGACACCCATGTGAAAAAGCTCCGCAGCAAGATGGGGGAGAAGGGCGATCTGATCAAGACCATTTGGGGCATGGGTTATAAATTGGAAGAGGACAGGCAATGACACATTCCATCAGGCGGCAGCTGGCGCTGATCTTCATCGGGCTGATGGCAGGCACTATCTTTTTGTGCTGGCTGATGAACATCCTGTTTCTGGGGCAGTATTACATCAGGAGCAGGACGGAAATCATCTACGAGGCATACCATAAGATTCAGCAGGCAGCCAACAGCGATACCTACAGCACGGAGGCCTTCCGCAAGGAGCTGAACGATGTCTGCGGCATATACAATATCACGGTCTATGTGATGGATGCCAATTCCCGGCTGAAGTATGCCTCGATTAACGGCGGAGAGGAACTTGAGAAACGGCTGACCGCATATATCTTCGGATTTTTCACCGATGAGGTGGAGATAATCGAAGAGGGGGACGGCTATGTGGTGCAGAAGCTGCACACCGAAGGGGAGGATTTCCTGGAAATGTACGGCAGACTGAGCACCGGCATATCCTTTATCATGCACACGCCGCTGGAGAGCATCCGGGAGAGCGCGAAGATCGCCAACCGGTTCCTGGCCTATATGGGCATCGTCGCCGCGCTGGCAGGCGGCGTCATCGTCTGGTTCGTCTCCACGAAGATCACGAAGCCGATTCTGGAGCTGAACCGCATATCGGAGAAAATGGTGCACCTTGATTTCGAGGCAAAGTATGAGGGCGGGGCCCGCAACGAGATAGGGCTGTTGGGAGAGAACATCAACAAGCTTTCCGCCTCCCTGGAACGCTCCATTTCGGAACTGAAGACAGCCAATAACGAGCTCCAGAAGGACATTGAGAGGAAGGAGCAGATAGACGCCATGCGCCGGGAGTTCCTGGCTAATGTCTCCCATGAGCTGAAGACGCCCATCGCGCTGATACAGGGATACGCAGAAGGATTGTCCGAGGGAGTCAACGACGATCCGGAGAGCCGCAGCTTCTACTGCGAGGTCATCGTGGACGAGGCCTCCAAGATGAACAACATGGTAAAGAAGCTGCTGACCCTGAACCAGCTGGAGTTCGGCAATGACGTGGTGGCTATGGAGCGCTTTGATGTGACCGCACTGGTGAAGAATTATGTCCAATCCGCTGGAATCCTCACCAGACAGAACGAGATAACGGTGCGCATGGAAGAGTACGGGCCCGTCTATGTATGGGGAGATGTCTATAAGACAGAGGAGGTCTTCACCAATTATTTTTCCAATGCGGTGAACCACTGCATGGCGGTGGATAAAGACAGTGGCAAAATAATCGTCATTTCCCTGGAACAGAGAGATGGAAAGATTCGAATTGGCGTGTTCAACACAGGACAGCCCATCCCCGAGGAATCTGTCCCCCATCTCTGGGAGAAATTCTACAAGGTAGACAAGGCCAGAACCAGGGAGTACGGGGGAAGCGGCGTAGGCCTGTCCATTGTGAAAGCCATCATGGAATCCATGAACCAGAAATACGGTGTGGAGAACTACAATAATGGTGTGCTTTTCTGGTTTGAGCTGGACGGAAACGAGCGGAGCTGAGGTCTGAAAAGGCAGGCTTTCCGGGTGGCTGCACTTTACGGCACAGAGCGTGCGGAGAGGGAGGGTTATATGAAAATGGAGGAAATCAACTATACGAAGGTGCTGCTGGTAGGCCTGGATACGGGGGAGGAGCAGGACTTCGACCATTCCATGGAAGAGTTGAAAAGCCTGGCGGAGGCGGCGTATAAGCAGGTGGTGGGGATCATCGTCCAGCGCATGCCGGCCGTGAACAAGGCCTTTTACATCGGCACAGGCAAGGTGGAGGAGGTCCGGGAATATGCCGGACAGTGCGAAGCCGAGGAGGTGGTCTTCGACAATGCCCTTTCCCCTTCCCAGGTGCGCAATCTGGGCCGGGAGCTTAAGCTGCCCGTGCTGGACAGGACCAACCTGATCCTGGACATCTTCGCCATCAGGGCGCAGACCAAAGAGGCGAAGCTCCAGGTGGAGACCGCCAGGCTCCAGTATTTCCTGCCCAGGCTTGTGGGGATGCGGGAGAACTTAAGCAGGCAGGGCGGCACCACAGGGGGCTCCTTAAGCAACAGGGGAGCCGGCGAGACGAAGCTGGAACTGGACCGGCGGAAAATCGAGCACCGGATCAGCGAACTGCGGAAAGACCTGGACGAGATAGCCGGAGCCAGACAGACCATGCGCAAGAAGCGCAGCCAGTCGCCCATCCCCAAGGTGGCGCTGGTGGGCTATACGAATGCCGGTAAATCCACGATCATGAACCGCATGGTGGACATGTACGGGGACAATACGGAAAACGGATATGCCGCGAAAAAGACGGTGCTGGAAGAGGACATGCTCTTTGCCACTCTGGACACCAATGTGCGCTGCATCAATCCCAGAAAGGACGAGAACATCCCCTTTTTCCTGTCGGATACGGTGGGCTTCATCGATAAGCTGCCCCATGGGCTGGTAAAGGCGTTCCGCTCCACACTGGAGGAGGTGAAGTACGCCGATCTGCTGATTCAGGTGGTGGATTTCTCCGATGAGCATTACAGGCAGCACATGGAGGTGACTGCGGAGACCTTAAAGGAGCTGGAGGCAGGGGACATCCCCCAAATCGTGGTCTATAACAAGGCCGACAAGTGCAACATGCCAGATCTCCCCAGGGCAAGCGGTCGGCAGATTCACATGGCGGCATCCCTGGGCTGCGGCATGGAAGAGCTGGTCGAGATGATTAAGGAATGCGTCTATGCGGACAGGGTGGAGGCGGCCTTCCTCCTGCCTTATGACAAAGGGGGCATCGTTTCCTATTTCATGGAAAACGCCACTGTGCTGGAGCAGGAGTACAGGGAGGACGGCGTATGGATCAGGGTGAGCTGCCACAAGAGCGATGCGGATAAATATTCCATGTACCAAAAAAGCGCCTGACAATATTTTTGTCTTGTCGTGGGAAGAGATATGTTGTATGATGAAGAAAGAGAACCGGATGCGGAGACGCAATCCGGATTATGGTGAGGAAGAGACAGGATGAAGCATAAGAAGAGCTTGATGACAGTATTGATTCTGGCAATGTTGGGACTGAGCGGGTGCGCGGAGAACCAGATTCCGGACGTGAGCGAGGAAGAGATGCGCGCCATAGGGGAGTATGTGGCCTATACGTTGGTGAAATATGACGTGGGACATGGCAGCAGGCTCATGGATTTGCCGCCGGTGGAGGAGATGGATGAGCAGGAGCCCATTCCGACACGCTCCCCGGAAGAGACAGTAGGCATGGATCCGGTGGATGACACGCCTGTAGTGGATGCCTCGGGAGAGAAGATTACGGATGAAGGGCAGTCCGTGGAAGAACCCTCATACAGCGCGGAAGAGGTGATGGGGCTTCCGGAGGGGGTGGCCCTGAGTTTCGCGGGGCAGGAGATCTGCGACAGCTATCCGGGCGACAGCGACTATTTTGCAGTCACGGCCACGGAAGGGAAAAAGCTGCTGGTGCTCAAGTTCTCCCTCACGAATACTCTGGAGCAGGAGACGAGTGTGGACCT
>CAMQOJ010000448.1 GCA_947003375.1 uncultured Lachnospiraceae bacterium | reverse complement strand
GAGATCCTCATCTGTCTCGTGGGCTCGGAGATGTGTATAAGAGACAGGAACATCCTGCCCAGGAAAATCTGCAGCTGGCCGATGTCCGTGACGGCGAAGCATACCCAGGTAATAGGAATGTACGCCCACACAAAAAGACGGTTCAGCAGCTTTCCCGGCACCTTTTCCAGCACGGCCATCACGCCCAGGGCATCCAGCTGCCGTTCTACCACGATGGCCAGCCATAAAAGCATCCCCCATATCAGGAAATTGCCCGTGCTCCCATGCCAGACGGACGTCAATATCCATACCGCCAGCAGATGGCACACCGTCCGGTACTCCCCTTTCCGGTTCCCGCCCAGAGGGATGTACACATACTTCCGGAACCACCCTCCCAATGTCACATGCCATCTGCGGTAGAAATCCCGGACGGAGGTGGCCATGTAGGGGTTCTTGAAATTCTCCGGCAATGTGAAGCCCAGCATCCTGCCCAGGCCCATGGCCATCAGGGAATACCCGTAGAAGTCGAAATATATCTTCAGGGAATAGGCGATGGCCGCCAGCCAGGCCAGCGGCGTGGAGATGCTCTCAAAGCCTGTGACCTGCACCTCCTGCCACAGCAGGCCGATCCTGTCCGCCAGAAGCACCTTGGCCGCCAGCCCCATGGTGAACACCTTCAGTCCCTCCTGTATCCCCTTTGCCGAGAATTCCCGGGAGGCCATATTCTTCCGAAGCTCCCCATAGCCTACGATAGGGCCTGACAGCAGCTGGGGGAACATGGCGATATAGGTGGCGAACTTCAGGAAAGAGGGCTCCCTGCGCTGGTCCCCCCGATAGACGTCTATCAGGTAGGAGAGGATCTGGAACGTATAGAAGCTGATGCCCAAGGGCAGCGAGTCCCCTATCTTCCCATATTTGAACAGCCCCAGCATCCCCACATTGTACAGGATGGCCATAGCGAATGTCACCTTGCGCCTTCTATTTAGTTTTGATTTATTCCTTCTAAGCCCCCTCTTCTCTCCCGTATCCTCGCCTGCGCGTCCTGTTCTGTACTGCTCCCTTCGTGCAATGTGCAGGCCAAAGAAGTAATTGACCAGAATGGACAGCATGAGAAGCGGCAGGTACCTCGGCTCCCCATAGGCATAAAAAATAAGACTTCCTGACAGAAGCGTCACATTTTTCATCCTCTCGGGGACCAGACTGTAAATAATCAAAAATAACGGAAGAAAGAAGAGTAAGAATTCTATGCTACTGAATACCAAGAATCATCACATCTTTCACCGATTGTTGTCATATCAGGTTCTCATATCGAGTTCCTATATACAATACTAACTTGCTTTTGCTCATATTTCAACTTAAAAATAATTAATTTCTCCTTCCAAATCGTTACAAAAACGTAGCATTTATGTAAAAACTGGAGGGACTGTCCTCAGATTTCCCATAAAATCAGGCTTTTCTATATCCGGTGTTCTCTCCTGTCCCCATTATGTACCTTTTTTGTACCTTTTTCCAGGAGCAAAAATCCCCAAGAATATCGCTCCCTGGGGATTATCATGTAACCATGCATATCTATTAGGGCCTTTTCATATATGCTGTGCAAACAGGCGTCCTCACCTTGCACCCATAATTCTGACAGCCCTTTAAAGCCACTTCTGCAGCACCGCCTTATCGTTGTCATTCACCTCCGGCACATCCATGGCCTGCTCCGCTCCCAATCCAAAGCCTTCACCTCCAGGCACCCATCTGAAAGAAAAGAGCATATCGATAAATAAAATAATCATCCCATTTGGACGTGAAGCGTCCAAGCGGATATGTATAATATATCCAGGCCATCAGGTAATTGCTCGATATCTTCATGGCCGCCATCCTACAAAATCGGAGGTGCTCAATATGGTCAGGTTGCGCATAACAGAGATATTGGAAGAGCGCGGCATAACGGAAGACTGGCTCTTCAGGCAAATCGGCATGACGGACTACGACAGCTTCAGGAAGCTCATCCATAATGAAAGCTCCAGAATCAGGTTCGAGACCATCTCGAAAATCTGTACGGCTTTGGACGTTCCTGTCGGTGAGCTGTTCATGTCGACAAATGAATCTGAAATGAAATGACTTCCGCGTCAGTCGAGATAGTCCCTGGTATGCAGCTCCGCCTGCTCACATGGAAAAGCCGAGAAGACAAAGGCATTGCAGTCATTCCTGAGGAGCCTCGCCCTCCCCACGCACTGCTCCAGTTCGCTTTCAAGGGAGTACAGCTGGACCTTCTGCAGCAGAGGGTCCTTATATGTGGTCATCAGGAAGCTGCACCCATTGTACTCCACCCGCCTGAAGTGCGGCCTCCTGTCCTCTTTCTGGTTCACGTCAGCCCCAAGGTAGCAGGCGATGAGCTTGTAATTCTCGTCCACGCCAAATGGCGTCCCGACCACGGCCAGATCCTTGCCGCCAAGGCTGTTGAGGCCTGTGCTGTTGCCGAAATGGATGCCGGCCGAATTCAGCCTGCCTATGTCCTCCCTGTCCTCGAACATCTTGAAAGTGATTATTTCCAGGTTCTGCTCCTTGGCTATCTCCCTTGCATAAGAAAAGACCTGCAGCTTTCCTGACAGGTCTTTCCGCCCCAAAGAGTGGTATGTATATTGCAGCAGCCTTCCTTTATACGCCGCTTTCTTTTCCTGGTAGCAGTGCACATCCATCTTCCCCCGGAAATACTCCCGGTAGACATCATGGTTCAAGGTGGCAGACAGGATGATATATTTCATCGGTGGCAGCTTCAGTGGACAGAAATACTTGACAGAATCCCTGCCAGTCTCCCTGTCCTTCATCCTTACATAGGAACCGGCATGTACAAGGTCGTTTATGTTGTCATCTGCCCCAAAGCATTCCATGACCTCCAGCTGGTCCTCAGATAAAGGCTCACTGATGCCGGCGGCCCTCAGCCGTCTATATTCGCCCTCTTTGGAATCCGCCAGCTCGGATGCAAGACCGGAGTAGATAGGGAACCCCATTCCTGCCAGTTCATGCAGGCATTCCAGGCTGATGCTGTTCATCCTGTTGAACGCCTGAAGCTGTAGGATGTCCTCATCTATGATGACTGTATATTTTTTCAGGAACGCCTCTGGCATCTGTAGAAGATACGCATGTGTCGTCACGATCACCCTCTCGTCCTGAATGGCTGCCATGCCTTTCAGGACCCTCTCACATTCCTCCGCCACTGCTTTCCTGCCAGGGTCCCCTTTCACCTCCTTATAGTATTCCGCTACAATCTTCGCTGTCATGTATCCCACAGGCATGCGCCTTGCTGATTCGGACCTGTATCTCTGGCGGGAAGAATACGTTCCCATGGATGCTCACGGTCATGAACCTCTCTTCTTCCAGCATGCAGGCCAGCCTCTTACAGTATACCTCCTCCTTCAGCTTGTTTGTCGGGAGCGCGATCAGGAACTTCTTGTCTGGATTGTCCATAATCAGCTTTATGTATGCGCTCGTCTTTCCAAGCCCTGTCTGCGCGGTTATCAGATGGATTCCTTCCTGCCTGCTTTGGAACGCACTCTTCAGGTTCTCCCTCAAACAATGTTCCGCCTCATGTATGGAGACATATGCTTTCTTCTCCTGATATATCTTCTTGTCCATCGCTAAAGTGTCTACAATAGTCCCTGCATTCACACATCTTCCATAATAAGGACAGAAATCACCCGAACATCTTTTGGGATGGTATCCCTTCATATATTTTATATCTTTTTCCCATTTATCGCGGTCTCCATCCTCATAAAGCGCCCCTATCGTATCAAGGAAGTCCTTTTTCCCGCCATTGATATACAGGAAGTTGGTGATGATGGCAAGCTTTGCGTCATGCCCGATGTCCTTCCCTGTCTTGAAGTCATTATAGAGCTGGCAGCATGTCTCTCCAGTTCCTATATGCATCTTTTTCATTTCTTTTGCTTTGTACGTAGGGCTTTGGGGCAGGTAGCCCTCCACTACAAAAAATGGGGATTTTATGGATTCTCCTGTAATATGTATAATCTGTCTCTTATACACATCTCCGAGCCCACGAGACAGATGAGGATC
>CAMQOJ010000447.1 GCA_947003375.1 uncultured Lachnospiraceae bacterium | reverse complement strand
GACCAGTACCAGCCCGATTCCCATGGGGCGCAGCCGCTCCCCCTCCCCGAGGGCGGCTTCCCCGCCTCCCCAGAAGTGAAAGGCCAGCTGGGCAAAGTAAATCCTTCCATCCCGCACCGCACCGCCTGCCATGGATTCCATATCCCCGGGCCGTGCCCCAAAATAATCCAAAAGAGGGAGAAGAAGCCCAATTACAATGGCAATCCACGCTGTCCGGTATTTCCGCTCTCGCGGATTCTCCGTGAAGGCACGGTATATTCCATACATAGTCAACGGAATAAAGGTAATCCCGATGACTGTACATGCATCGCTCCTAACCAGCAGTGCATACATTCTGTAAACAGACAGGGTATAGAGCGCGCTGCACAGTATGCCCCGCCAGTGATTCTTGAAAATATGATGAAAGGAGAAATAGGAGATCCACGCCGTTGCCAGATTCAGCGCCAGGCAATAGATATTATAGCTTGCCGTGAGGGGGAAGCCCAGCAGGCGAAGCATCGCCGGAAAATACAGGAATAAGCCGACGGAGAGCCGACAGGCCGACAGCCCGTCCTTCAATCCCTCGATCCGCTGTAGGTACCAGGCCAGATTCGTTCCCAGGACAGTGTATCCGCACAGAGACGGAATCGAAGCGACGAAGCCCGTCAGCATGACAAGGAAAAAGGCCTGTTTTCTCTCAATCGGAATGGGGCCCTCACGATTCTGCCCGAGAAATGCGGCATAGACGAGCATTCCTGCAAATATCAGCAACGTCAGGAGCATGGTCCAGAGCTGGTTCGTCTCCACAATCCTCAGGCTCCCGGTGGTCAAATGTCCCTCGCCATTGCAGGAGACCTGTACCTGAAGCCTGTCCGTCCCCTCCAGAAGCCAGATATGGAAATCGGTTTTTTCATGCCCACTGTCAAGGGCTTCTCCATCGGACAAGAGGCCGCCCGAAAAAACCGTATCGTCAGCCACACTACAGATTCCCTGTAGGCTTGAATCCATGGCATACTCCAGTTCAATCCGATATACGCCGGGCGGCAGGGAGATTCCTCCATAGACCGTACCCTCCAGGGGAACAGCTTCCCGGAATGTCCCTTTTCCGTCATAGCGATATTCTCTGCACGGAATGGCAATTCTTATGATGCATAGAAAGATAAGCACAGCCCAGGCAAGAAAAAAATACCTCCCTGATTTCTTTTTCCACAGCTTCCAATCCTTTATCATCCTATATGTCACGAATCAATATGCCTTTCTTTCCCTATCCTTTTCTCACCGGTTCGCCATCAGCTTCACCATAGCCTGGTTCAGCCCGTCCACCGTCAGCTTGTACATGGGGAACAGCTCCTTCACCGCGGTCTCCGCCTCCCGCCAGGGAGCCCGCCCCGGAGCCATTTTCGGGTTCAGCCACACGATTTTCTTATATTTCTTCTTCATCAGCCGCAGCCATTCATAGCCCGACAGCCCCCCGTTGGGCCCCCTGTAATTGCCCGTGTCGGAATACAGCTCCTCCGGCGCCATGGCCGCGTCCCCGACGATTATGACCTTGTAGTCGCTGTCCACGTTCCGGAACATCCACTCCGTGTCCACCCAGTCCCCGTTCTCGCACTCCGGGGTCTTGTACACCTTGCTGTAGATGCAGTTGTGGAAATAATAAGTCTTCACATCCTTGTAGTGATTGGACTTATGGATGGCCTGGAACAGGTCGTTCAGCAGGCTGCTGAAGGGAATCATGGTGCCTCCGGAATCCATCAGGAGCAGGAGCTTCACCGCGTTCTTCCTGGGCTTCTGCATGACGATCTGCAGGCAGCCGCCGTTGTTGCAGGTCTTGTCCACGGTGCCACCTATGTCAAGCTCCGTCTCCGGGATGTCCAGCCTGCTGGAGAACTGCCGGAGCTTCCGGAACGCCATCTGGAACTGCCTGTTGTCCAGGACTCTGTCGTCCCGGAAATCCCGGTATTTCCTGGCTCCCACCACCGCAAAGGCAGACTGGTAGCCGGTCTTGCCGCCCACCCGGACGCCGCCCACGTTGCCGCCGGTATTGCCGAAGGAGGTCTTGCCCATGGTGCCGATCCAAAAGCTGCCGCCATTGTGCTCGCTGTCCTGATCCTTCAGGCGCTGCCGGAACTTCTCCTCCACGTCCTCCTTGTCGATCTGGAGATCCTCCATCTTGTTCATATGGTCTCTGGCCTCCTCGTGAGCCAGCTCCATCATGTCGGACTTGTCCAGCCAGCGCAGCATCTCCTTGCCCACCTCGGTCTCCCTCTGGGCAGCCTTGAAGCACTCCTCGAAGGCCATATCGAATTTATCGAAATCCGTCTCGCTCTTCACCAGGATCATCCGGGCCGTATAATAGAACTGGGTCAGGGAGCTGCCGCAGAGCCCCTTGTCCAGCGCTTCCTGGAAGGTCAGCCACTCCCCCAGGGTCACACGCAGCCCCTTCTCCCTCAGTGTCTCAAAAAATTTTATGAACATATTCCATCCTCTTCCAGACTCTCCGGAGTCACTTCACTTGATTCCTGTGCCGCTTAGTTCATCATACCAACTCGTTACTTCTTTATAACATTTTTCAAGGCTTGTAATCTTTATCGTAAAATGGATGTCATATCTGCTGCTTGCTTCCCAATCTGAGATGATTAATGCATTTTTTCTGATAAAATCAGGTATCCTTACCCCAAAATCCAAAAGCTCCGCATAATGAATCAGAACTTTCAAGTTATGGACATAAAGAGACTTATTTTCATAAGGAACTCCCGATCTGTATATCTGGATTTTTATCATTTTCTCGGCAGCCTGCTGCAAGTGATATGCGGCCTGATTCTTTACTTCTTTGATTTCATTGCTTTTGTAAAGTTCTATCCCTTGCCTGGCCATAATAATATCAGCTTTTATCAATGCCATTGTCAAATCCAGCTACATCACATCCTTTCATAAAGAACCGCCCCATTTTGGATATCCTGTAATACTGCAGAATCATCTGTCTCTTCTGCACTATAATACAATAAATCATAATCCTGTAACCTGCCATACGAAACCACAGCTTCCACGAAATCATGATAGCTTTTGAGCCTGTACATTTTGCTTTTCGGATATTTCCCGAAGATAGCGATATCCACATCCGAAGAGTCCGTACATCTGCTTTCCAGAGCGGAGCCAAACAACACCACTTTATCAATGGCATCGCATAAAGGAGCACATTTCATTATATTCTCGATATAGGCTTTTTTAATATCGGCAACTTTAATACATCTGCCTTCCATTGATATATCAACCAATTCACACATACGGATTCCCTTTATTCCTGCAGCAGGCCTCTGTCCTTCCCGCCCTTTTCCCTTTTTCCATCAATCCGATTTTGTCCAAATCTGGCGGGATCCCTTTCCCCTATCCGGCCTCCGCCAGAGCTGTGCTATCGGCGCTCCTTTTTCCCGGCCTCTTCCGGCCTTTGCTTCTCAATGTCCCGATTTTTCCGTTTCTCTCCTATCTTCCGCGCCATCTTATGGCACCACTCCAGGAACATCTGATTCGCTATCTGCCCCATCGCCACATCCTTCCTGCCGTCATCGGCTCTTGATCGCCCGCGTCATGAAATGCAGTTCCGTGATATCCTCCATCTGGCATTCCACATAGCCGTTGATCACAAACCCGCACGCAATCAGGCCGCCCAGGTACTCTTCCATGGAATGCCCATACTCGATCCAGTCAGAATCGTCATGCTCCCTGGAGCAAAAAGGCATTCTGTGCACGGCCTTATAGTATCCGCCATCCTCATCCTCCACATAGTCGCACACATAATTGATCGGACTGGGAGCCATCATGAGAAAGGCGCCGCCTTCCGCCAGGACGCGGTAGCATTCCTTGAACACCACGCTGAGCCTGGGAATGTACATTAAGGACGGCGGATTCAGGATATAGTCAAAACTGCAGTCCCCAAACATGGATAAATCACACATATTGCCTTTTACGATTTCAATCCGCAGATTTTCCCTCTCCGCAATCTCTCTGTCCTTATCCAGCATTTTGTCCGAAATATCGATAACCGTCACTTCCGCACCCGCGCATGCCAGCAATGGCGCCTGCAATCC
>CAMQOJ010000446.1 GCA_947003375.1 uncultured Lachnospiraceae bacterium | reverse complement strand
GAACTGGATATTGGGGAATATCGTAGTCAGCAGCCCCAGTATGGCTTTCTGCAGCTCTATGTGCAGATGGGTCTCGATTTCATCCACCAGCACGATTCCCGGCACATTGAAATCAAACGACCGCTTTGTCTTCTTCTCCATCCGCATCATCATATCCAGCACGATGTCCAGCACTGCGCCATATCCTCCAGACAGGGTGTTGAAATCGAACAGCTCTTTGTCCTTTTCTTTTATATGAAAGGAAAAAGTGTCTTCCTCAAATATCAGCTCCAGGGAATCGTCATTGAATATTTTACGCAGCAAATCCCGGAATCTATCGAACCATCGTTTGATTTCATCCGCTTTTTCGCTCTTCCCGTTATTCCTGGCAAAGGCCTCCGTGGCTTTCAAATCCAATAAGTACCTGATGACCTCTCGCCCCGGCCCATCGGTTATGGCATATTTATCTTTTAAATCCACCTTCTCAATGTGCTTTGGGACTTCTGCCCGGAATAACCGCTCAGCTTTATAATAGGCCATGACAAATTCTCCGCGCATCAGGCCGGTGCATATCGCATCAAGAGATTGGTTAAATGTCAGATTGAGCACAGCCTGAACCGCGGCAGCTGCAGTCGTGCCATCCTCATTCCGACATCCCCCGCCGTGATTTGAATCATATCTTGATCCCGCCAGTCTGACAAGCCTCTCCTCATCCAAATAACGGGCCAAAGCTTCCAAGACGGAGGTCTTACCGCTGCCGTTTTTTCCGGTTAATATCAGGTGCTTTATTTTCTTGTCTGAAAGAGAGATAGTAATATTCTTCAAATGCCTGACATGTTCTATCTTCAGTTCCGAAAGAAAAATATTGTCCATAAAGTTTCCCCTACACCTCTCCCGATTTCAAGTCCCTGGCGGCAATTTCCTCTGGCCATGACAGATTTCCCGCTCACCGGTTGAACGCCGTAATATTCGCCTCGTTCAGCGTAAAATCGTAATAATTCAGATCTTCCCGCCTGGTCCAGCCGATGCGCTTCCAGAAAGCGTTCCCCACGTCGTTGGCCGTGAAGGCGATCAGGCTGACCTTGTTGATATGCTCCGCCTTCAGGGCGTTCATGCAGTAGACCACCATGGCCTTGCCGATGCCCTGCCTGCGCCAGTCCTCCCGGACGCACACATGGTACAGGCAGCCCCGCCTGCCGTCATGGCCGCAAAGTATCCCGCCCACGATCTCGCCTTCCCCGCTCATGGCCACCACGCTGGTAGAGGGATTGCGCTCCAGGAAGCGCTCCACGCCCTCCCTGGAATCGTCTATGCTGCGCATGCCGAAGCCCCGGATGGTCTTCCACAGGGCGTAGAGCCCCTGGTAATCCTCTATTGTCATGGTCTTGATTGTAAACGTTTTATCGTTCATCTCTTTCCCTGTCTTTTCCCTTTGTCTGGCCCGGGCGCTGATATCCTTCTGCCAATATCCGGCATCTGCCACAGGCTTTACCAGTATACACCGTTTCCGCTGAAAGGACAATGCTTTTTTGTCATGAAGTTCATGCCTGAAAGTTCATGCAGTAAAATCGATGTCATATCTGGTTCCGTGATGGTACAGCACGCCCTCGGTCAGGCGCACCCGCAGGAGGCAGGTGTTGGGATCCTCCTCATCGGTGTGCCCGTTGTCATACCACGCGGCGAAGGCTGTCCTGACCTTTGCCATGATCTGCGCATTGCATTCCGCCTTCACATGCCCCAGATTCTCCCCCATGCCCTGCGCCGTGAACCAGTCGCCGCAGACCGCCACGGACCGCTCCTTCCCGATGTGCCGCATCTTGTTGGAAAGGGCATAGGTCACGATGTAGAATGCCCCGTCCTCATAGTAAGCGTCCACGGTCCGCACATAGGGCTTCCCCTCATCCACCGTAGCCAGCGCCAGAAGGCTGTCGCAGCCGAACCTTTCGTCCATGATCCGCGCTGTCTCTTTTGTAAGCTTCTCTCCCATTTTTCGCTCCTTTTTTTACGAAAATCCGTTTCCAGTTTCCAGACAACTGATGCCCGCGGCATCGGCTTTCGGGCATCCTCATATCCCTGCGTCGCCATGCCGCCCTACATGAAGTACCGGCATTTGTCCAGGTAAAATGCCTGCTCCCTGCGCAGCAGCCCAACCAGCTTATCCAGGTCCTCCCGCTCTCTGTAATCCTTCAACGCCTCCAGATATTCATTCCTGTTCGCATCCTCAATCACTGCCGGCACGATTCCGCCTTTCAGGCATTCCCGGAAAAGAATCAGCCTGCCTGTCCTGCCGTTGCCGTCCTGAAACGGGTGGATGCTCTCATATCTGGCGTGGAACTCAGCAAACACGGCAATGTCCGGCGCCTTGCCATGATACCATTCCATCAGTCGATCCATCTCGGCCTCCACATTTTCAGGCCTGACCGTCTGATAGATGCCAATCATATTCGGCCTCTTTTTGTAGTCTCCGATGGCATATCCGTTGGCCCGGTCTTCGAACACGCCCGACTTCAGCTCATAGTGGAACTGCTTTATCAGCCCGGAGGACAGAGGCTGGCGGATGGTATCCAGCATTTTGTTGAACATCAGGAAATGTCCGTTCATTTCCTCCACGTCCTTCGCCCTGTAATAGTCCTCCGATCTGGGCAGCGTTCCATTGTCGAACAGCGAGGCCGTCTGCTCCTCTGTCAGCGTGCTCCCCTCAATCTTATTTGAGTTGTAGGCAAGCAGGCGCTGTGTGTACGCATATACTCCCGAGCGGTCGAACCTCTCCCGCTCGATTCTGAATCTCTCTGACAGAAAACCGGCAAAATCCTGATTTCCGCCCCCTTCCATCACGCCACCCCCCTTCGCTCAATCGCCTGAATCTATACGTTTACCCGCCTTTTACGGGAAGCAGGGCACCAGCTCCAGCCCCTGGCTCTCCTCCAATCCGAACAGCAGGTTCATGTTCTGCACCGCCTGTCCCGCCGCGCCCTTCACCAGATTGTCCAGGGCTCCCATCAGGATGACCCGGCCTGTCCTTTCGTCTATGACGAAATTAATGTCCACATAATTGCTGCCCTCCACCCATTTTGTCTCCGGGCAGACGCCTTTATCCAACACCCGCACGAATTTCTCCCGCGCATAATATTTATCGTAGGCGGCCCGGATCTCCTCATACGTGGGCAGCGCGCCGTCCGCGGCCCTGTTCAGCTTCGCGTACTCCGTCACCAGGATGCCCCTGTTCATGGGCACCAGATGGGGCGTGAAATTGATCGTGACCTCACGGTTCGCCGCATACCCCAGTTGCTCCTCGATCTCCGGCGTGTGGCGATGGCCGGCCACCCCGTAGGCCTTGATGTTCTCGTTCACCTCGCAGAACAGATTGGGCACCTTCGCCCCCCGCCCCGCCCCGGAAGTCCCGGACTTCGCGTCCACGATCAATGTGTCCACGTCGATCAGCCCCTCCTTCACCAGCGGGTAGGCGGTGAGGATGGAGCATGTGGTATAGCAGCCCGGATTGGCCACCAGCCTGGTGGAGGCCGTGATCCGGTTCCGGTTCAGCTCGCACAGCCCGTAGACGGCTTCCGGGATGAACTGTGGGGACTTATGCTCTATCCCGTACCATTTCTCGTACACCGCCACGTCCTTGATGCGGTAATCCGCAGATAAATCTACGAATTTTACCCTTTTCAATATCTCCTCCGTCCAAAGCTCCGCCACATATCCCCGCGCCCTAGCCGTGAAGATTACGTCCACCTGCTCCGCCAGCTCCTCCAGATCGTCGTCCCTGCACACGTCCTCCACGATCCGGAACATGTTCTGATATACCTCATGGTACTTCCTGTCTATGTAGCTGCGGGAGCCGTACCACAGGATCTCGGCCTCCCTGTGGCCCATAAGTATCCGCACCAGCTCGCTGCCCGCGTACCCTGTGGCCCCTATTATCCCTGCTTTGATCATCTTCCTGCACCTCCATGGTAAGTATAGCACATTTTGTATAAATGTCCACTTCTTTTTGTTTTTATGCAAATATTTATGAGATAATGCATATTTATGCATCCGTCATACTCCCGCCGCCCCTTCGGGCATTCTATCCAAAAAATGGCGAATTCATGTTGAC
>CAMQOJ010000445.1 GCA_947003375.1 uncultured Lachnospiraceae bacterium | reverse complement strand
GCATTGAGACAGGTGGCTACGGCAGGCATGCACCTGACTGCCGTTAGACATAGATCAATAAAAGGAGAGAATAATTATGAAAAAGAGAATCGTAACAGCATTTATCGCAACTGCAATGGCGCTTGCCATGACCGCCTGCGGCGGCAATCCCAGCGGCGGAGAATCCTCCGCGGAGAGCAGCACAGAGAGCACCGTGGAGTCCACTGTAGAGTCCTCTGAGCCTGCTGAATCCGAGGAATCCTCTGAGCCCACAAGTTCCGAAGAGGCTCCTGAGTCCTCCGATGTTGCCGACTCCGAAGAGGCTCCCGAGTCCTCTGACGCCGCCGACTCTGAAGAGGCTCCTGAGTCCTCTGATGCCGCCGACTCCGAAGGATCCTCTGAATCCACAGAGGGCACCGAGTCCGAGGAGGGCACTGGTTCCGAAGAGAATCCCGAATCCGAAGAGGGCGCTGACTCTGAGGAATCCTCTGAGTCCTAATCCATAACGAGATTCGGCGTATGCAAGCCTGAAAAGATTTCCGGGAAGGATGTAAAAATCCTTCCCGGAAATTTTTTCTTCTCTGCGGCAATGGCCCCAGACCAGGAGACCCTCGCAGGCAGGCGTGCGGAGGGGACTGCCCTTCAACGTCCTGCCGGTTCGGCCCGGGCATTCCGCGCAGGGCAGTCCGACCAGCGGGCCCGGGCTGCGCTTACACGCATACATCCTGCCAGACCCGGCAGAAACGGCAGGACATCGCAGCCCCCGCCGCCAACCGTCCGCTACATCCGCACCATCCGGAAAAACCGCTCCTGCAGCACCCCGTCCTCCTCGAACACCCCTCTGGCCGCCACCGTGACGGTCTTGCTGCCCGGCTTCTTCACCCCCCGCATGGTCATACACATATGCTCCGCCTCCAGCACCACCATCACGCCCCGGGGTGAGAGATGCTCCATGATCGCATCCGCGATCTGCCCTGTCATCTGCTCCTGAATCTGGAGCCTCCTGGCGTAGATTTCCACCGTCCTGGCCAGCTTGCTCAGGCCCAGCACCCTGCCGTCCGGGATATAAGCGATATGCGCCCTGCCGTAAAAGGGCAGTATATGGTGCTCGCACATGGAATGGAAGACGATATCCTTCTCCAGGATCATATCCCCGGCAAGGGCGCCGCCCTCCACAGCCGCGTTTCCCGCAGAACGTCCGCTTCCTCTATTTTCCATGGAAAACACCCTGGACAGAGGCTGGGACACATCCGCGTCCATGCCGGAGAACAGCTCCCCGTACATCCTGGCCACTCTGTCCGGCGTCTGGGTCAATCCCTCCCTGTCAGGATCTTCACCGATTCCCTCCAGAAGCAGCCGGACCGCCTCTTTGATTTTATCCTGATCTACCATCTCAATTACGCTCCCTTTCCCTTCGCTTTCCCGATGATTTCCATCATCCTCCCCAGATAGGACAGGGAACCGAAAGCAATGATGACATCCTCTTTACCCGCAAGAAGCCGGGCCATCTCCACCGCCTCCTCCAGGCTGTCCGCCGCAGTCACCTTCTCATGCACCTGCGCCACCGCCGCAGCCAGTTCGTAAGCCGACAGGGCCCTTGGATTCTCCGGCGGCGTAACCGTGATAATCTGATCGGCCAGCCCGTGGGTCAGCCCAATCACTTTGTCATATTCCTTGTCCCGCAGCATTCCCATGATATAAAGAATCCTCCGGCCCGGAAAATAGCATTCCACAGACTGGGCAAGCTTTCTGGCCGCATCCTCATTGTGGGCTCCGTCCAGAATGAAATATGGCTTTCGGCCAGCCACCGCAAAGCGCCCGGGCCAGCCAGCCTGGGCCAAGCCCTGCCGGAGCTTATCCTCCCCCACAGGGAAAGCCCTCCTTCGATTCCTGTTCTCCGGAAACCCGACGTTCTGCTCCCGGCTCTGATCAACACCTTCCTCTGGCTCCCAAATTCCCAGCGCCCTCAACCCCTCCAGCGCTGTCACCGCATTTTCAATCTGATACTGCCCCGCCAATGTGATCTCCAGCTTTTTCAAGCCGCCATAGTCGAACCGCTGCTTTTCAAGGCCATAATGCACATGCTCTGCAGCTTTGGCATCTGCCACCGTCAGAGGACAGCCCAGGCCGGCCGCCTGGCTGTCAATTACCTCCATGACCTCCGGCACCTGCGCCGCAGTCACCACATGACAGCCCTTCTTGATGATCCCCGCTTTCTGGGAGGCGATTTCCCGCAGGGTCTTCCCCAGGAAGCCCATGTGGTCTCCGCTGATAGGCGTCAATACGGCCACACAGGTATTTTCCACTACATTAGTCGCATCTAACAATCCGCCCATTCCCGTCTCCAGTATGACGATATCGCACTTTTTCTCCCGGAAATACAAAAAGGCCATGGCGGTCTTTACCTCAAAGGGCGTGGGATGGGTCAGCCCCTCCGCAGCCATCCCGTCACATACGGCCTTAAGCTGCTCCACATACCGCCCCACCGCCGCTTTTGTGATGAAATTTCCGTTTACCTGAATCTCCTCCCGATAGTCCGTCACAGCGGGCGAGGTGTACTTCCCCACCCGGTATCCGCCGCATTGCAGCACAGAGGACAAATAGGCGCACACGGAGCCCTTGCCGTTAGTGCCCGCCACATGGACGAACCGCAGTTCCTTCTGAGGATCGCCCAGCCGCCCGACAAGCTGCCGGATGCTGTCCAGACCGGGCGAAATGCCATACTTCCCTATCTGTTCCATATAGCCAAGCGCTTCCCCATAGTTCATCTGTCCACCTACTCCCTCCATCTATCCGACCTTGAGACAAATACCGCTCCCCCAGCTCCCTCTTCCCCCAAAAGCGGCATCCCGCAGGCCTCCCAGAATATTTTACCCTCTTCCGAGCCATACTGATACCGACATTTCCCTTTACACAGGGGTATCAGAACTGCAAATAGCAACCCCAAAGGAGCGCTCTTATATGAAACAATGCCTGACAGCTTTTACAAAAAACTTCCTCAAATGCGGCCTCATCGGCTGGTGCCTGGAAATCCTCTTCACTTCCATGGATGCCCTGCGCCGCCGGGACATGACTTTACAGGGGCACACCTCGCTCTGGATGTTCCCCATCTACGGCAGTGCCGCCATCCTGTCTCCTGTAAGCCGCCTGCTTAAGGGAAAATCCGCCATGACCAGAGGCCTCGCTTACATGAGCCTGATTTTCTCCATAGAATACCTCACAGGCAGATTCCTGTCCCGGAAAAAATCCTGCCCCTGGGACTACAGGCGCAGCCGCTGGAACATAGGGCGCGTCATCCGTCTGGACTTCGCCCCCTACTGGTTCTGCGTAGGGCTCCTCTATGAGCAGATTCTCTCTCCAGACCGGCACGAACATCCCAAGGTGCTATAATCGCAGAGCATATATGGCCTGCCTGGGCAATCTGCCTGACACCTGCAGCATTCCTGCAAAGCGTATCTAGGCTGCCTGACGCTCATTCCTGTGCTGCTTGGAATCTCAGTCGTCCATATCGTCCGCGTCCTCCAGGCCGTCCGACCCGATATCCAGCATGTTCACCGTGCGCCTCTTCAGCCTGGCCTCCTCGGATCCCCTCAGGATGAAGTCCTTGATTTCCCTGGAATGCTTGATATGCTGCAGCACGAGCTGAGGGTGGGTGGTGTCCCCGGTATAGCAGATCACAGTGCCCAGCCCGAACATCTTCTCCCCCAGGCTGGCGCTGTGGGTCACGTCCTGCACCTTGTACATGTAGCAGTCGTTCTCCACCGTCTTAAAGAACCCCTCCGCCACCGTAATCATGTCCTCCCTGACCATATATTTCGTAAAGGTAAAGGGAAGCCCAAAAAACAACCATCTTTTTCTCTCTGTATATTCCATCCTGCGTACCGTCCTTTCCTGTCTGTCGCCTACTCACCTTAGTATAGATTATTTTTTTACAAAATACAACTGTTAAAACTTGAAACTCGTCCCGGGACATGGTATCATGGTAGAAAAGCATCGTGGTAAAGCCGCGAAGGGCCTTTACCCTTCAGTGCCATCGCGCAGCGATTCTAATAGGTAAAGTCACGAAGGCGCACGAGAGAAAGTTTCATGAGTGCTCTTTCGA
>CAMQOJ010000444.1 GCA_947003375.1 uncultured Lachnospiraceae bacterium | reverse complement strand
ACTGCCGGCCTCTGCGCATCAGATACAGGAACGAAAAGAACTCGTCGAACACCAGCCGCCGCCTGGCTCTTATCAGGGAATCCCGGTCATCCGGGAAATGCACCGTCTCCACGGCCTCCCGCCAGGAAACCAGTTGATTCTCCTCCAGCAGGGCCGGGTCATGGTATTCCGGCTCGAAGGCGCAGCCCGCCAGCGCCTGCCGCACATATTTCTGCACCGCCTGGTTGGTCAGGCCCTTCGTCAGGGCATACCGGGGCACCAGACGGTTCATGAGCCTGTCGTAATCCGCCGGGGAGAAGATTTTGGGCTGCTCCATGACCGGGACGGCGCCCTTTGCCCGGACCAGGCCGCGGAAGATGTAGAATCCGCCCTGGCGCAGCGTCTTTTTCAGGAAGGGCATGTTGTAAAAGGTCAACTGCAGGCGGCCAGACTCATCCGCTATCACCACGTTCAGGATGCTCAGATTCCGGATCCTACGCTCATTGGGGATGCCGCTTACGGCCCCCTGGACGGCGCAGACCTCCCCGGAAGCTGCCCGGCCGATCTTCACAGGCTCTCCGAACACCTCGTAGTCCCTCGGATAGGCCGCCAGCAGCTCCCCCACCGTCCGGATGTCCAGCTTGCCGAACAGCCTGGCGGTCTTCTCGCCCACCCCTTTCAGCTCCGTTATAGGCGTATCCCTGTCCATAAGCCTCCTCTACGGCGTATCCATCACAAAGGAAGGAGACAGCGCCAATCTGCCTCCCTCCTGCACTCCCCGCAACAGTTCAGATCTATTCCACAGACATGACATAATAATAGATGGGCTGGCCGCCGTACTGCAGCTCGATATCGCAGTCGGGATAGCGGTCCGCGATCTGGGCCCGGAAGGCCTCCGCAGCCTCCTCCTTCACATCGCTCCCATAGTAAATGCTGATCAGTTCGCTCTCCGGGCTCATCATCTTCGACACGGTATCCCCCGCCACAGCGGTCATGTCCCCACCCACGGCAAGGATGCCTGTATCGCCGATTCCCATGAAGTCACCCTTTTTGATCTCCTTGTCGTCGATGACCGTATCACGCACCGCGTAGGTCACCTGCCCGGTGCAGACATGCTCGATTTCGGCCAGCATGTTCGCCTCGTTCTCCTCCACGGACAGCTCCGGCACGAAATTGATGACGGCGGTTATCCCCTGGGGAATGGTCTTGGTGGGAATCACGAAGAGATCCTTCTCCGCGGTGAGCTCCGCGGCCTGGTTCGCCGCCAGGATGATGTTCTTGTTGTTGGGCAGGATGAATATGGTCTTTGCGTTGACCTTATCCACCGCGTCCAGGATGTCCGCCGTGCTGGGGTTCATGGTCTGTCCGCCTTCGATGATGTAGTCCACCCCCAGGCTGCGGAAGATTTCGTTGATGCCCTCCCCCACGGAGACGGCAATGAAGCCGAAGTCCTTGGGAGGCGCATCTGCCGCCGCTTCGGCCGCCTGCGCTGCCTTGCCGGATTCCTGCCCGGCGGCCTTCCCCTCCTCCTTCTCCGCCATCTTGAAGAGCTTCTCCTGATGCTCCAGACGCATGTTGTCGATCTTCATGTTGGAGAGCGCGCCATACTTCAATGCCTTCTGGATCGCCAGGCCAGGGTCATTGGTATGTACGTGCACCTTCACGACATCGTCGTCTGCCACACATACAATGGAATCGCCGATGGACTCCAGATAAGCCTTGAAATCCATCTCTGTCTTGATGTTGAATGTCTTGTTCAGCATGATGATGAATTCCGTGCAGTAGCCGAACTTGATTTCCATCTGCGCCTCCGCCTGCCGCTGGCCGGAAGCCTTGCCGCTGCCTGTCCCGCCGGAGGGCTTGATGGACAGATCCAGTTCCTTGCCCAGGAACGCGTCGAAAGCGCCGGAGAGCACCGTGATGAGCCCCTGCCCGCCGGAATCCACCACGCCGGCCTGCTTCAGCACGGGAAGCATCTCCGGAGTCTGGCTCAGCACATATTCCGCGTGGGCGATGATGGTGGAGAGGAAGGTCTCCATATCCGAACAGCCGTCCTCCACAAGCGCCTGGGCCTTCTCCGCCGCTCCTCTGGCAACGGTGAGGATCGTGCCCTCCTTGGGCTTCATGACAGCCTTGTAGGCAGTCTCCACGGCCTTGTCCAGGGCTTCCGCAAGGACGGGGATCGTCAGGCTCTCCTCCTCCTTGATCCGCCTGGTGAAGCCGCGGAAGAGCTGTGACAGGATGACGCCGGAATTCCCCCTTGCGCCCCGCAGGGAGCCGCCGGAAATGGCCTTGCACAGCCCCTGCATGTCAGCTGCGTCGCCCAGCTCCAGGACTTCCCTGGCCGCGGACATGATGGTCATGGTCATATTGGTGCCCGTGTCGCCGTCGGGGACGGGGAAAACGTTCAGTTCATTGATCCACTCCTTCTTGCTCTCCAAATTCTTTGCGCCGGCCAGGAACATCCTGGAAAGCATCCCGGCATCGATTTGCTGTAAACTCACGACACGCTCCTCCTTAATCAATCACTCTGACACCGTCTACATAGATATTGATCTTCTCGATTTCGATACCGGTAAATTCTTCCACTTTGTATTTCACGTTGCTGATCAGGTTGTCTGCCACAGCCAATATGCTGACGCCATAGGCCACGATGACGTGGAAATCCAGAATTAGTTTATTGTTCTTGTTGAGCGTCACGGTGATGCCCCTGGTGATGCTGTCCATTTTAAGAAGCTTTACCAGACCGTCCTTTACGCTGACGCCTGCCATGCCTACGATACCAAAGCATTCCACGGCAACGCCTCCCGCATACTGGGCAATCACTTCATTATGAACGACAATCTTTCCCATATGGGTATTCATAGAAGAACCTTTCATAGTAACCCTTCCTTTCCTTGCCTCTAACAATAAAAAACAGACATATAGATATTATTTTAACAGCTTTCCCAGAAAAAGGGAATAATAAATATTAAAATTAAAAAAAGATTTTTTTTACTTGCTTTTTCCATATATTTCTGTTAAGATACTAATGTTGTGTACAATAAAAATACAAGCGTTGCACGCGCGGGTGTTGAGGAGGTGGCAAAATGGCGAAGTGTGATATTTGTGGGAAAGGCGTTCAGTTCGGTCATAATGTAAGCCATTCGAATAGAAAGACCAATGCAATGTGGAAAGCGAATGTCAAGCGGGTAAGGTGCAAGGTGAACGGCGCTTCTAAGAGGATGCATGTCTGCACCCGTTGCTTAAGGTCAGGCAATGTGGAGAGGGCGTAAGCTTTTTCGTACATTTGGCAAGAATGGAATAAGTTAGAGATTGACGTCAAAAAAGAGGCTGTCGCTGCGCAGCCTCTTTTTCTCTATGCCAGAAAGCTTATCAAACAGGCAAAGCCCTCAGCCTTCTATATGTTTCATGGTAACCTCCACCAAATCTGTCACCGCGGATTTACCCATCCCAGATATGGTTGACTCCAGCGTGCCATTGACAGGACTGGTCCATTCCTCGGAAATTGCGGAAATACCGCCTCGCATCCCTAGGATGGAACCTACTGTCGCCCCATTGCAATCCGTATCAAAACCGGTCTGCACCGCCAGGCAGATACTTTTTCCGTAATCTCCGCCGCCATATAGCAGAGATGCCGTTACCACCATGGCATTGGAAATGGTATGGCACCATCCATACAAAGTGTGTTCGTCCCAGTCCTCATGAATCCTGTCGAAGCACTCCTTTTCCCCGACTCCGTCCCGATGCCATCCCAGCACTGTCTCCAAATGCTCATAGAGCCTGGATTTTTCCGGAATCTGTGCCATACCGCCACGGATGATTTCGTGGCTGTCGTCAGTCACGGCTGCGACGGCAAGCATGGCTGCCACGAATATTTCACCGTATATGCCATTCTTTACATGGGAGATAGAAGCGTCCTTCCAGGCCAGCATTGCCGCCTCTTCAGGCTTGCCCGGATTGATGTATCCAAAATAATCCCCACGGATTTGGGCTCCAATCCACTCCCTGAATGGATTCTGGTACATGGCGCTGTCAGGCGGCTGAAATCCCAGAGCGAAATCTGTCTCTTATACACATCTCCGAGCCCACGAGACAGATGAGGATCT
>CAMQOJ010000443.1 GCA_947003375.1 uncultured Lachnospiraceae bacterium | reverse complement strand
TTGCCGCAGGGATAGGCAAGGTGGCCTCCGTCAGCGGGCGCACCAATATCATCAGCACTCCCCATTACACCATCATCGACGACTGCTACAATGCCAACCCGGCCTCCGTGAAAGCGGCGATCGACCTGCTGGCCATGGCGGATACCCGGAAGGTGGCGATCCTGGGCGATATGCTGAACCTGGGAGAGAACTCCCATGCCTACCACGCGGAGATAGGAAGCTACGCCGCGGAGGCGGGAATCGACTGTATCTACTGCGTGGGCGAGGAGTCCAGGTATATGTATGAGGCAGCCTGCGGGGGGCTGTCGGGTGTGCCGGGTCCGGAGGCGGGCTTGTCGGGTATGCCGGATGCGGAGGCGGGCTTGTCTGCGGTGCCGGGTCCGAAGGCGGGCTTGTCGGGTGTGCCGGATGCGGAGGTGCGATTGTCCGGCGTATCGTGTGCGGAAGAACGTTTTTCCGGTGTATTGTGCCCGGAAGCCACCGCGTCCACGCATCCCTTGGCCCCATCCACCCGCCGCGTCCTGCACTATCCGGACAGGAACGCGCTGCTCCGGGCTCTGGCTGCGGAGAGGGGAGAGCTGCTCCCGGAGGGCGGCACCATACTGATCAAGGCCTCCCACGACTGCGGCTTTGCGGACATCCTGGCGTATCTGCAGGAGCTGGACTGAGCCGCCGCGGAACCGGACGCCCAGGCAATATTAGGAAAATCTTAATCCAAATTCAGAGATATTGTTGTAAAATAGCCTTGAGCTTTTCTTTTTGCGCCAGCGGCAGAGCAGCGGCCATGCCTGCCTTAGCGGCCATAGACGGGAAAAGACGGAAAAGAGGTAACCGATGAGCGAAGTCATATTAGTGGCGGACGACGAGAAGGAGATTGCCGACCTGGTGGCCCTGTACCTGGAGAACGAGGGCTACCAGGCGGTCAAATGCTATGACGGGATCCAGGCCATGGACATCGTGGAAAAGGAGCGGCTGGATCTGGCCATCCTGGACATCATGCTGCCGGGTGCAAGCGGCCTGGACATCTGCCGCAGGATTAGGGAGCGCCACAACTACCCCATCATCATGCTGACCGCCAAGGGGGAGGAGACGGACAAGATCACGGGCCTCACCATGGGCGCTGACGACTACATGACCAAGCCCTTCCTGCCGTTAGAGCTTGTGGCCCGGGTAAAGGCCCAGCTGCGCCGGTACAAACGGTACAACACGGGCCTGCAGCAGGACGACCTGCTGGAGATATCGGGCCTTTCCCTGAACGTGAAGACCCACGAATGCTTCCTGAACGAGAAGCTCCTGAACCTGACCCCCACGGAGTTCTCCATCCTCCGTATCCTGTGCCAGCGGAAGGGCCAGGTGGTCAGCGCCGAGGAGCTGTTCCACCTCATCTGGGAGGACGAGTATTACACCAAGAACAACAATACCATCACGGTGCACATAAGGCATCTGCGGGAAAAGATGGGAGATTCCTTCGAACATCCGAAATACATCAAGACGGTCTGGGGGTGCGGATACAAAATTGAGGGCTAGGCATAAGCTGAAACGTTTTCTGGCCACTTGCGCCATCCTTGCGGGAGGCCTTATTCTCTGCATGATCCTGTATCAATTTTTGGATCGGATCCTCAATGGGGTCATGAGGGAATGGATCGAACAGAACTTCATCTACACAGAGTGGATTCCCCTGGGGGACGCTGCCGTGGACGGCTATTACATCCAGACCGTGAACTGGTGGAACCTGAAGAGGAAACTCTTTACCGGGCTGCTCCTCCTGGTGGCGGCGGTGGTGGTGCTGGTGCGGACAGTGTCCATCCTGTATGCCTCCAGGCAGGTGAAGGCGGCCATGCGCAGCGCGGGCCGGATGATAGAAGATTACATGCGCCGCGACAGGGAGGCGCTGGAGGTGTTCCCCCAGGGCTATGAGGAGATTTCCGTGCGGATCGTGGAGATCAAGGCAGATATGCAGCGCAAGGAGCAGATGCTGCGGGAGGAGGCCAATCGGAAGAACGACCTGATTACCTACCTTGCCCATGATTTGAAGACGCCACTGACTTCCGTCGTCGGATACTTGAGCCTGATGGACGAAGCCCCGGACATGCCCGCCTCCCAGAGGGCGAAATATGTTCACATCACCCTGGACAAGGCCCTGCGGCTGGAGAAGCTGATCAACGAATTCTTCGAGATCACCCGCTACAACCTCCAGACAATCGCCCTGGAGAAGGAGACCGTGAACCTGTCCTTCATGCTGGAACAGATGACGGACGAGTTCTACCCGCTCTTAAGCGACCATGGGAACACCATCCGCCTGGAGGTGGAGCCGGATGCCTCGGGCGGCCCCCTGACCCTCTATGCGGACGGGGAGAAGCTGGCCAGGGTGTTCAACAATATCCTGAAGAACGCCATCGCCTACAGCTACCCCGGCACGGCCATCGCAGTGGAATGCCGGACAGCGGGAGACTTTGTGAGGATAGAGGTGTCTAACCGGGGCAGGACGATTCCCCCGCACAAGCTGGAGGCCATCTTCGAGAAATTCTTCCGGCTGGACGACGCCCGGGCCACCAACACCGGCGGGGCCGGGCTGGGGCTGGCCATCGCAAAGGAGATCGTGACCCTCCACGACGGCAGCATCACGGCCTCCAGCGAGGACGAGATGACCAGTTTTCTTGTAGAGCTGCCCCTTCCGGCGAAGGCCCTCACTGCTTCGCGGAGAGTGCCGGGAAATACTCTCCCTTCAGCTCAAAGTACCGCTTTGAAATGAGGCCGCTGACATGGGCGCCTATGTTCTTTTTTTCGTTTCGATCCATATCCTTCATATAGATGGCGGGCTGGAACTCAAGGATTACGGTGGCGCGCCTGATCCGGGGCAGGTGGTCTTCAAAGATATCGGCCGCGTTCACGATGACCATGGGCACCACCGGTACGCCGCCTTTCTCCGCTATCTTGAAGCTCCCCTCCCGGAAGGGCAGGAAGGTATCGTTCACCTTGTTGCGGGTCCCCTCCGGGAAGATGCACAGGGACACGCCCTGCTTCACCTCCTCCACCCCTGCCAGTATGGTCTTCAGGCCCTCTTTGATGTTGTCCCTGTCCAGGAACAGACAGTGGATGTTCCGCATCCAACTGTTCAGCAGAGGATAGCGCAGCATCTCCTTTTTTGCCACATAGCCCGTGATTCCGGGGAAATGGGAATACGTGAGCACGATGTCGAAATAGCTGCGATGGTTCCCCACGAAGAGGGCGGCGCTGTCTGCGGGGATGTTCTCCTTCCCCCTGACGATGAGCCTGGTGCCCGCCAGCCAGGCGATGCAGCGGAAGCCCCAGCCCACCAGCGCCTTGGAGAGGCGGTCTCTGTGCCCGGGGTTGCGCTTTCCGATGAAATGCTCCGCTATCAGCACGGGGATGGAGAAAATCAGGAACAAAAATAAATAGATTGCCACTAAAACGAGTCGTATCATAATATCAGCCTTTCCTGTAGATGATAAGAGATCTTCTCTATTCTAGCATAGAAATCCACGGCTGTACATAAAATAGAATAAAATAGAAGAAAGTTTGTGAGGTCTATCATTGAAGAAGACAGGATTGTGCATACTGCTGATCGCCTGCATGCTGTTCGTTTCCGGCTGCACGCTGGCGAGCCAGGAGAAGATCAAGCTCCGTGACCTGGATTTCACCGTGCTCAGCCAGGAGATGATACCGGAGCAGCTTCTGCCCATTCTGGAGGAGAAAAAGGCGGCTCCCTTCCAGATTACCTACACGGACAACGCGAATCTGTACATATGCGTGGGATACGGAGAACAGGAGACCGGGGGCTACAGCATCGCGGTGGATGAACTGTACCTGACTGATGACGAAATCATAATCGATACCAGCCTGCTGGGGCCGGACCCCTCCGAAAAGGAGACGCCCCAGCCCTCTTACCCCTACATCGTGGTCAAGACGGAGTACCTGGAGCAGACGGTGGCGTTCGAATAGGGTGCGCTGACCGTGAAAAGTCGTTATAAATAATGAAAAAGTTCGCCTTACTGGCATGTAAGGCGAACTTTTCAGGCCCTGTCTCTTATACACATCTGACGCTGCCGACGAAGAGACTCGTGTAGATCTC
>CAMQOJ010000442.1 GCA_947003375.1 uncultured Lachnospiraceae bacterium | reverse complement strand
CCCTGGCATAGCCCGAGGCGAACTGCTTCGGCAGTGCCGGCAGCAGCATGACTTCCCCGCCCCGATCCTGCACCAGCATGTTGCATATACCCGCGATGCCGCCGAAGTTCCCGTCGATCTGGAAGGGCTCATGGGCGTCCCACAGATTGGGGTAGGTGGACCTGGTCAGCAGGATGTGCAGATATTTCCAGGCCTGCTCCCCGTCCTTCAATATGCCGAACAGGTTCACGATCCAGGCGCAGCTCCAGCCCGTGTATCCGCCTCCGTTCTTCAGCCGCGTCTCCAGGGAGATCCGGGCCGCCTCCATCATGTCCTGCCTGTCCGCCCAGAGCTCCGATGGATAGAGGCCGTACAGATGGGACACATGCCTGTGCCCCGGCTCCACCTCCCGGTACTCCCTGGCCCACTCCAGAATCTGGCCGAAGCTCCCCTTCTTCACAGGCTCCAGCTTCGACAGGCGCTCCTCCACCTCCCGAATCAGCGGGTCTTCTATGGCAAGAATCTCGCATATCTTCAGGAAATGCCGGAACACGTCCTCCGTCAGCTCCAGGTCCATGGCGGAGCCGTAGGTGACGCAGCAACTCTCCCCCTCCGGGGTGTAGTAGCAGTTCTCCGGGGACGTGGAGGGACATGTGACATACCTCCCCTCATGCTCCACCAGCCAGTCCACCAAAAACAGGGCATTGGCCCGGAACATGGGATAGGCCTTCCGGCGCAGAAAATCCCGGTCCCCGCTGTACTCATAGTAATGGTAGAATTCCTGGGCCAGCCACGCCAGCCCCATGGGCCACATGGACCAGGAGACACAGCCTTTCTCCCCTCTTTCGCTCCCGTATCCCATGCCCATGGGAGTGGTGGTATACCAGGCGTCCGCATTGTGGTGCTGGACGCTGCCCCGGCAGCGGTAGTTCACGGCAGCCGTATGCTCCCCGTGCTCCGCCAGCTTCTCCACATAGGAGAAATAGGGCTCCATGCACTCCTCCAGCCCACAGCTCATGGCCGGCCAGTAGTTCATCTCCAGGTTGATATTGGTGGTCCAGTTGCTGCTCCAGGGAGCCTGCCACTGCCAGCTCCAGATGCCCTGGAGATTGGCGGGAAAGCTGCCCTTGCGGGAAGAGGCAATCATCAGATAGCGCCCGTACTGGAAATACAGGCCGAAGAGCCCATTGTCCTCCCCGCCTGCCCGCAGGTTCTCCAGGCGCACATCCGTGGGCTGCTCCAGCTGCTCCCCCAGGTACAGCTCCACACTGTCGAAGATTTTCCTGTAGTCGTCCACATGGGCTTTCCGGATGGCCTCATAATCGCCCTCCAGCGAGGCGGGCCGCACCGCTTCTACGGAGAGCACCGCCCGGGAACAGCCCCGGATCCAGAGCCGCCCATCTTCCACAGATACCTTCCCGTCTCCCTCCAGCACCCTGATTTTACCGGAAAACCGTTTTCCTCTGTATCCCCAGACGACAGCCTCCTCCCCCTCCCGGATGTAGGCGGGATCCAGATGCTCCGGGCATTTCCCCCTGAAATCCAGGCCCTCCGGCCCTTCCTTCATCCGGCATTTCAGCAGGGACCCCAGGGAAACCACCAAATCCATCACAGGCTCTGATGCCCGCAGGGACACCAGAATGGCCTGTCCCGGATAGGTGACGAACATCTCCCGGCTGTAGTGGACTCCCTCCGCGTCAAAGTCCACATACGCCACCGCCTCCTCCAGGTCCAGGCTGCGGCGATAGTTCTGCACCTCGCTTCCATTCCCGGATTCACTGTCCTCCAGATTTTTATATACGATATTCAGATTCCCCAGAGGGAGATAGGATTCGCCGTACTCTCCCAGCATCTGTCTGCGAATCAACTCCTCCGCCTCCGCGCATCGCTCCTCGAATATCAGCCTACGGGCCTCCTGCAGGCTCTCTGCGGCCTCCGGATTGGTCCGGTCCCTCTCGTAGCCGCTCCAGAGGCTGTCCTCGTTCAGGCCCAGCATCTCCTTCCCGGGCACGCCCCAGACCATGGCCCCCAGCCTGCCGTTTCCAAGGCAGATCGTCTCCTCCCATCTGCCCGCGGGCTTCTCATAGTACAGTTCCAGTTTCTTGTCCATAGACACGCTCCTCCTGTTCCCGGCACACGCCAGCTTCCCTGCCCAGCATGCCGCTTTCCCTGCCCTGGCTTCACTACGCTTATCCGCGCTTGTCCGCCGCCTACCTGTCCGTACTCTCCGCCAGCGCATTCCGGTACCAATTCATAAAGTGAGTTTATTATCTCACAGACAGCGCGCTCTGTCTATAGCCAATTCCTGCTGTGCGAGGAGCCTTCTGCAAAAGATGGACATCCCGGCTCCATATCAATCGAGCCGCGGAAAGCTCCCCCCTTGCCCCGCGGCCCGTGCGCTTTGCGGCATATTTCAAGCGCCATAGCCCTTTGTGCAAGGGTCCGCGCATGAAAGAACCGGGAACCTGCACTCCAGATTCCCGGCTCGCCCCATCGGCTTCCAAGCCTATATCAGCTTTTCAGGAAAGCTGCACCTCATTCAGCTCCATCTGATACGCCGGATACTCCCCCATCCGAAGCGGCATGGGAAGCCCTGCGTTCATCAGCGCCGCGCCGGAATACCGCCTGCGGCTCTCCGCATCCTCATATATCCCTTCCGGCTTCAGGCCTTTCAGCCTCACATAAGTCACAGGCATGTTCCCGTGGACCTCCAGCATCACCACGTTCACCAGCGCCTTCGCCCCGTCCGGGGAGACGAACATCCAGGCCCCGCAGGAATCCCGGAAAGGATCCGACAGACGGTAATAATCCCCCTCCCGGACCAGGTCCGCATACCCCTTGAACCGGATTACCTGCTCCTTCACCTCTTCCTTCTCCCGGTCCGTGAGCTTCCCGGGATCCAGCTCATAGCCAAATGTCCCCGCCATGGCCACCACTCCCCTGGTATGGAGACTGGTCATCCGCCCGGTCTGGTGGTTGGGCACCGCAGACACATGGGAGCCCACCGCGGATATGGGATACAGGAAGGAAGTCCCGTACTGAATCCGCAGCCTGTCCACCGCGTCCGTATTGTCGCTGCACCATATCTGGGGCGTATAATACAGCATCCCCGCGTCGAACCTGCCGCCGCCGCCGCTGCAGCCCTCTATCAGGAGATCCGGATACTTCGCCGTCAGCTTCTCCAGGAAATCGTACAGCCCCACCATGTAATCGTAGGTCACCTTCCCCTGGGCGCTGCGGGCGGAATACACGTCCGCGATGCTCCGGTTCATGTCCCATTTCAGATACTCGATGTTCCCCTGCTCCAGCACCGAACAGATTCTGTCGAATATGAATTCCCTTACATCTTCCCTGGAAAAATCCAGCACCAGCTGATTCCGGCCCCGAACAGGCTCCCGGCCCGGGACCTTCAGCGCCCAGTCCGGATGCTCCCGGTACAGGTCGCTGTCCTCCGACACCATCTCCGGCTCCACCCAGATGCCGAACTTCACCCCGCATCCGTTGACCCGCTCTATCATCTCTCCCAGGGTACAGCCCAGCTTCCTCTCGTTCACCTGCCAGTCCCCCAGGCCGCTGTTGTCGTCCTCCCGCTTGCCAAACCACCCGTCGTCCATGACCACCATGTCGATGCCAAGCTGCGCCGCGCTCTCCGCCAGCCGGACGATCGTATCCGCGTTGAAATCGAAATACGCCGCCTCCCAGCTATTCAGAAGCACAGGCCTTGCCTGCCCGGCGTACTTCCCCCTGCAGATATGATTCCTGATCAGCCCGTGGAACATCCGGGAAAGCTTCCCCAGCCCCCGGTCCGTATGCCCCAGGATCACCTCCGGCAGCACCAGCTCCTCCCCCGGCTCCAGCGGATACCGGAAATATTCGCTCTGCAGCCCCATCATCACCCTGGTCTGCCCGAACTGGTCCATCTCCGCCTCGCACATGAAATTCCCGCTGTACACGAACATCATCCCGTAACAGGAGCCATTGTCCTCCCCGGCCCCCTTCTCCGCCACGATCACCGCCGGATTGTACTGATGGCTGGAAGTCCCCCTTCGGCTCCCGATCATCTGATTCCCGTGGACGATCGCCGTGCGCTGGAAATTCCGCTCCATGGCATGCCT
>CAMQOJ010000441.1 GCA_947003375.1 uncultured Lachnospiraceae bacterium | reverse complement strand
GTAACGCAGGGCGCAAGGCGCAGCGCATCCCGGATTCGCGGAAAGGCATGGTGATTGGTATGGCAGAGAAGATTAAAGAAAACAGATTCGCAGTACTGCTCCTGCTCACGGGGGCAGTTTATTTTTTCCTGAAGGTCATCACGCCGCTGACCGCTCCGGTGCTGACGGCCATGCTGTTCGTGACCATCTTCGGCCCGCTTCTCCAGAAGTTGCAGAAGAAGCTGAAAATCCACAGGCAGATAGGGACATTGCTCTTATTGCTTTTGGCAGGCGGAATCCTGGGCATATTGTTGTGGATTCTGCTCTCCTGGATTATAGGGAGCCTCCCCGGCCTGGTGAACGGCCTGGATTCCCTGGAGGCGGAGCTGTCCGGCTTTGTCCATGGCATCTGCGATGTGGTGGGGAGGGCATTGGGGATAGACAATCTGTACCTTGAGCAGCTCCTTCTGGCCAGAATTCAGGACGCAATCGACTACTTCCAGCTCCAGTTCCTGCCGGGAATGCTCTCCCAGTCCCTGACCTATGTGAAGATGTTCGCCTCCGTGGGGGGCTTCCTGGTGACGTTCCTGATAGCGGCGGTGCTGCTGGCCAAGGACTATGACGACATCATGAACCGGTTGCTGGAGCGGGAGGAATGCTATGTGTTCCTGGAGATCGTCTGCGGCATCATACGGTATATCGCTACCTTCGTGAAGGCCCAGCTCATCATCATGAGCATCATCGGCGCGGTGGCCGCGGCGGCGCTGGGCATCAGCGGGATACGAAACGGCATCCTCTGGGGGCTGCTGGCGGGATTTCTGGACGCGCTGCCCTTCATCGGCACAGGGGTGGTGCTGGTGCCCCTTTCCATACAGCAATTCTTCATCGGAAGCTATGTCAGGGGGGCGGTGTGCCTGTTGGTGTATGTGGCGTGTATCTTCATCCGGGAGCTACTGGAGCCCAGGCTGATTGGGAAGAGGATCGGAGTGTCCCCCATCGCGATTCTGCTGTCCATCTATGCGGGAATCAAGCTGTTCGGCATGTGGGGCATCATCGGCGGGCCTTTGGGCTTCATCATCATCTATCAGGCGTACCAGAGCCTGGGCAGATGGGAAAAAGGAGGAGTGGAAAAACAGCGATATTCTTGACTTCCCGTACCGCGTCTGATAAGATGTTTTTGTGTTCGCGAATCGGACAGGATGACGGCATACATGGAGCGGGATAGGAAGAGAAGATGCAAAAGAATGAAAAAACAGATATAATAAAGCGTTTTTTGGAGAAACCTGCGATGGAGGCCCTTCTGGTGGCCGCCCTTCTGTTTGCGGGCATCCTGATCAGGTTTTACCATTTCGGCAGTATCCCTGTGGGCGTGCATCAGGATGAGGCTATGGCGGCTGTGGATGCCGCGGCGCTGGCAAAGTATGGGACAGACCGCTACGGGATGCGCTTTCCGGTACATTTCACTGCCTGGATTGGCAGCCAGATGAGCGTGCTGCTTTCATACTGTATGGTGCCCTTCATCAAGTTGCTGGGCTTCTCCACGTTTTCCATCCGTCTCCCGATGCTGTTCATCAGTGGGCTTGGGCTGCTGGCGCTGTATTGTTTTGCGAGACAGATGGGAGGGCGCTTTGCGGCGGTCATCGCGCTGGCATTGGGCGTTATCTGTCCATGGCATTATATGCAGAGCAGATGGTCTTTCGACTGCAATGCTTTTCCGCATGTATTCTTGACGGGGATGTGCCTGCTTCTGGCGGGGAGGAAGCGGAAGAGCCTGCTGTACCTGTCCATGGTCCTTTTCGGGTTGTGCTCCTATTGCTATGGGATTGCGAACTATTCAGTTCCCTGCTTTCTGCTGGCTATGGCAATCTACCTGAGCCGAACCGGACAGGTGCGGTTCAGGGAACTGATTTGGTGCTTTCTGGTATACTTTCTGGTGGTTTTGCCGGAATTCCTGACGATGCTGATCAATCTGATGAAATGGGATACCATCGAGACGCCTTTTTTCACCATACCGTATTTTCCACGGACCTTCCGTGCCAGAGATATTTTGTTGACACAGTTTTCCTGGAAGCAGTTATGGATCAATATCAAGTGCACTTTTTCGGTGGTGTGGGGGAAAGGTGATGCAAGCGTCACAAATACGATTGTCAGGTTCGGCCCCACTTATTATGTGACCAATGGCTTTTTTCTGATTGGTCTGGGCGTGACGCTCTCTCGGATTCGGAAGATAAAGGATGCCGGGCAGAAGGCTCCTTATGTGGCGCTCCTGGCCTGGCTTTTGATGGGAATCTGGGTGGGCATCGTTACCAGAGAGGTGACGATAAACCGGATTAACATCATATTTTACCCTGTGCTGATGATGGCGGTCCTTGGAATCGTATGGTGCATTCAACGCTGCAGGCTGCTGGCGGCACCCATTGCTGTGGCGTATGGCGTGCTGGCATTGCTGTTCGTGAGAGAGTATTTCGGGGGATGGACGGATTTAAGCCGCATTTATTACTATGAACCATATATCAATGCGCTGTATTATGCCAGGGAGATTCCCTGTGACCGCTATTATGTGATGCCGGATCCTCAGGGACAGGGCGTGAATATGGTGGGGGAGATTCTGACCATGTACTGTCATGAGATTGATGCCCTATATTATCAGGGGGTCAGCAATGTACAGGGAGGGGAGGAAGTCCTGCCTTACAAGGAGAGGTATCTGTTTCAGGATGTGACGGAGGAGGTCATTGCGGAAAACAAAGGCGAGGATGTGGTGTACATCGTAAATGGGGAGGCCGCGGCACTGTTTTCCCCGGAGGAATACGACATTTGCTCTTTTTATGACGCGTATTTCGTGGTGTCTGGTAAATGAGCCGTCTGGGCAAAGCCGTGAAGAGGGAAGGATGCAAAATCAATCACCGTTTGGTGGTTGATTTTTTTAGGATTTAAAACCTTTTTGTCATGTGGAGAGTTATATTATATGATAGGGCAAAAAGGAAGCGCAAAGGAGCCATCGTGGACGAGCGTCAGTGGATTCATGCCATTCAGAAGGGGGATAAGAAATACCTTGAAGATATCGCGGAGAAGTATTACGATGATATCTTCCGTTTCTGCGCCTTTCAGACGGGCAGCAGGGAGGAGGCTTACGACCTGGCCCAGGAGACCTTCCTGCGGTTCATCCGGTATGTGGAGAGCTATCGTGACAGGAACCTGAAAGGATATCTGCTGACCATCGCCATGAACGTGTGCAGGGACCATCTGCGGAAAAGGGGCGTGGAGGAAAGGATGACTCTGGGGCAGGCGGACTGGGAGCGCATGGCGGACTGCGGCGGGCCGGAGGCAGGGCGGCCGCGCGGCGGCAGAGCAGCGGAAGCATGTACGGGGCAGGAGAGGAGCCGTGGCGGAGCGGGGATGGGCTGCGGGCAGGGCCACGGTGCGGGGCAGGGAGGCATCTGCCGGGATTCGGATGAGGCGCAGAGGAGGGAACGGGCCGGACAGGAGGGCGTATCGCCGGAGCCGCCGGCAGATTCCGATCCGGAACAGAGAGCGGTGGATGCGGACGTCCACCAAAGGCTGATGGAGGCTTTGGCGAAGCTGCCCCCGATGCAGAGGGAGGCCATCCTGCTGCACTATCTGTACGATATGAAGTACCGGGAAATCGGGCGGCTGACGGAGGCTTCGGTGTCCACCGTGAAATCCCGGGTCAGGCAGGGAATGGACAGGCTGAAGGGGCTGCTGCGCAGGGAGGATTTTCTGGATTGAAGGGGTACGTAGAGGGCAGGGGGACTGTGCCGGTAAAAGGAGAGTGCTATGGGCGATAGAAGGAAGACAGGCAGAAAGCGGGATGACGGGGGCCCTTTTATCAAGGCGGCATCCCTGGCTCCGGGGGAGGCGGGGCGGTCGCAGGCCCTGGCGGGAATACGACAGGCCGTGCAGGAAAAAACCATATACAGGCATCCGTCCCCCCGGGAGCTGCTCCTGGTGGAGCTGCGGTACATCTCCCCGGGGTTCTGGATCCTGCAGGGGAGCCTTGTGGCGCTTCTGGCGGCGCTCCTTGAGAAGACGGCGCTGGACGGGGGGGCGCTTCCCGATTATCTGCGCTGGATATCCGTGCTGGCGGCGTGGATGGGGG
>CAMQOJ010000440.1 GCA_947003375.1 uncultured Lachnospiraceae bacterium | reverse complement strand
CGGTCCAATCGCCGCAGGCGCCTTGTCTGTCGAAATCTTCTTTAACATAGTGATTTTCCTCTTTTCCTGAATTTTTATGCAGGTGACTTCAAGCCGGCTCCGGCTCGTCGAACTCTGCTGTCACGTAGAAGCCCCTGGCGTTCTCCACCACGTCTACCACAACGCCCTCCCTGCTTTTCAAGCGGTTGCGGAAGGGGATGTTGGCGGACATGGCCAGCGCCGGGTCTATCACATAATAGTAGTTGCTGGGGAGCAGGCCTTCCGTCACGGTAATCCGCTGTCCGGGCTCCAAGAGCCCTTTCCGTTCCATCTTGAATTCCATTGCGCGCAGAACGTCCACCCCCTTTTCATCCTCTTTCGGCAGCTGCCTAGTCCTCGCCGGGGGCCTCTTCCTGCTTTGCCTCCCCGTTCTCGGGTTCTGCCTTTTCCTCCGCTGCCTTTTCTTCCCCGGAAGCCTCGCTGAACTCCGCATCGATGACTTCCTCGTCCTCTTTCAAGGGCTCCGTGCTGGTCACTACGATGGGGGTGCCGCATTTATCGCAGAACTTGCTGGTCTTGGGCACCTCCGCCCCGCATCCCGGGCAGGTGTTGACGTTCTTCAGCGCCTTGATCCTCTCGGCATTGGATTCGATATCCGCCTTGATGTCCGCCGCCTTGGACGCCCATGCCGCCACGGATTCATCCTCGGACAGCAGGCCGTTCTCCAGGACATATTTCCCTACTTCTGTATAAATGCCCTTCATGCTCTGGTTCAATGAGCCGTTCTCCACGTTGAGCTTGGCGACCTCTGCCACCTCCTTGCTCTTGGAAATCGTGCTCTGTGTTACCTGGTTCAGCTTTTCTCTCCAATTTGCCATATTGCTCTACCTCTTTCCTTGTTTATTATATGTATGCACTTGCAAAATGCCGTAGACTTCCCCCGCTTGTTCTTCATTATATAGTTTCGCTTATTCCTTGTCAACAGACAATCCGACATACATAATTTCCATCGGATTGACAGATACTGGTTCTAGAGAACCGGAATACGTTAAAAAGCGGGCGCAAACCGCCTGCGGAACAGGAGCATGCTTATGATGGATTATGTAAATGCCTTTTGGGTAGGGGGCCTGATATGTGCACTGGTGCAGATTCTGATGGAGAAGACGAAGCTGATGCCCGGGCGCATCATGGTGCTGCTGGTGGTGACAGGGGCGGTAATCGGGTTCCTGGGCTGGTATGAACCCTTTCAGGAATTCGCCGGGGCCGGAGCCAGCGTCCCGCTTCTGGGCTTCGGGAACGTATTGATGAAAGGCGTGAAAGAGGCCGTGGACGAGCAGGGGCTTTTAGGCCTGTTTGCCGGAGGCTTCAAGGCCGGGGCGGTGGGCACCTCCGCCGCGCTGATATTCGGCTATCTGGCCAGCCTGGTCTTCAAGTCGAAGATGAAGAGCTAGTCGGCCTCCTCCCAGGCAATCCCCTTGCCGTCCAGGTATTTCCGCATGGCCCTGTCCCAGATGGCATCCGGCATCTTGGACAGATGGAAGGTGTGCAGGGCAGTGCCGGTGGTGAGGGTGGCTTTTGTGCCGTCATAGCGGATGTTCAGCACCAGGGCCTTGACCTGGTCGGACGGTATGTCGCAGCTCTCCTTTTCCAGCAGGACGGCGGCCTTGTCGGGCATCAAATGCAATACGAACCGAAAGAACAGGGGTGTGCGCCTGCCTTTGATAAGGTCGAAGCACAGCCCTTTTATCTTGCTCCAGGGGCGGAATTCGTAGGCATCCTTTTCCAGGTTGTCCTCATCGCCGCTGTAGAATTCCTGGTTGACATGTCCGTCTATATGATAGGTGCAGGCTGTGCCGATGACGGCCTCCTCCAGCAGGAAAGGCTCGAAGGTGTCCGCCACCAGGAGATGGTTCATGAACTGTTTCATGGAAGTGATCTGCATTTGCTTCATGGAAGTCCTCCCGACCGTTCGGTTTAATCGCAATAGAAACCTGAATGAAATCCGTGCTGAAAAGGATTATAGCAGATATCAGGCATATGGTCAATCGGATGGCAAAAAGTTGGATAATATGCTTTACAGAACAGGGTGGTATGTGCTATTATATATAGTAATGAAAACTATGTAAAAGAGAAGATAAAACCCGATAAAATAAATAGCCAGACATGAAAAAATAGTTTTCATATCCGTGAACAGGTCTGGCCGATAGGAGTGGGAATGAGCTATAAGATTGTAGTGGACAGTTGTTGTGAGTTGCCTGCGGATTTCCTCTGGGACAGGCGGTTTGAAAGAGTGCCTCTGGGGCTTGAGGTAGGAGACTATGTTATATTGGATGATGAGGGCTTCGACCAGGCGGAGTTCCTGCGGAAGGTGGCGGAATACCCCAAATGCCCGAAATCCTCCTGCCCGTCGCCGGAGCGCTTCATGGAGAGCTACCGTGAGGAGGTGGATCATGTGTACGCAGTGACCCTTTCCTCCCATCTCAGCGGCAGCTACAACAGCGCCCAGCTGGGGAAGAGCCTCTATCAGGAGAAATACGGCGAAAAGCAGATACATGTGGTGGATTCGGAGTCGGCCAGCGGCGGCGAGGCCCAGATTGCGCTGAAAATCATGGAGCTGGAGGAGAGCGGCCTGCCTTTTGAAAAAATTGTGCAAGAAATCGAGGCTTTCCGGGACAGCGTCCACACATATTTCGTGCTGGACAATCTGGAGACCCTGCGCAAGAACGGCAGGCTCTCCGGCGTGAAGGCCCTGGTGGCGTCCACCCTGAACATCAAGCCCGTCATGGGCGCCAACAAGGGGGAAATCGTCCAGAAGAGCCAGACCATCGGCATCAAAAAGGCTTTGAGCAAGATGGCGGAGCTAGCGGCCTCGGAGGTAAAGGGTTCGGCGGGACGGAGGCTGATCATCACCCACTGCAACGCGGCGGGACGGGCGGAGCAGGTAAAGCGCATGATTCTGGAGAAGGTGAGCTTCAGGGACTGCATCATCATGGACACCAGGGGCGTCAGCAGCATGTACGCCAACGATGGCGGGGTCATCGTCACCACCTAACCGGGAGCTTTCGGGCTGGCGGCATCCGGCCGGAATCAGTTCAGGCCGTGCCAGAGGAACAGTGCCAGGAAGGCCTGGGCCGCGAAAATGGCGGGCATGCCGTATTTGAAGTACCAGTGCCTCGTCTTATGGCGGAAATGCCGCATGCCCAGGGTACAGCCCAAAGCGCCCCCTAAGAGCGCGGTGAGGAACAAAGAAGCCTCCGAGATGCGCCAGGCACCTCGGACGGCTCTTTTTTTGTCTATGCCCATGAGGGCGAAGCCGATGATGTTGATGATAAAAAGGTAGCCGGTCAGGATGATCAGGAATATTTTCATGTGTTCCTCGCTTTCTGCCGTTTCCGGATTGCCGTCTCCCCGCTTATCTTCGGATATCGGCCACTGCCTCTGCGGGGATTTCGAATTCCACGGTTCCCATGTACATGGGAGCCACATCCCCTTCGTTGAAGCCGATTACCACATTATCCTTTTCGTTCAGATAGAAAGAGGTCTCATCCGTGATGGCCTTGAAGTTCCATTCCTCTATCTCGTCGTCCAGCCAGTAGTACACATTTTCATCCGCGTCCATCCGGGCACGCATCTGCTCCTTGATACTCTCGCTGATGGGTGTGATATAGTCCGCGCCGTCCTGGAAGAGGTCTTTTAATTGTAACCTCTCTCCGGTGTTCAAGTCAATGGTATAATAATAATTCCACTGATATCCGCTGCCTGCGCCCTGGTAGCAGATGAGCTTCAGGGTGAAGTAGTCCGCCTGTGTGGCCAGGACCTCGCTCTTTACCACCACGTCCTGATAGCCCTCCTGATCCTGCATGTTGGCCTCGAATTCGGCGATCAGCTGGTCGGTAATCTCCTGGATTTCCGCGTTGATCTCCTCCGTGGAGCGCGCCAGGTTCTCCTGGACATCGCTGTCCTCCGGTATCTCCAGCGAAACCTCCGGCAGATGGAGCTCCGGGACGGAGATGTCGGCCATGTGCCTGTCGGATTCGTATGCGTAGTTGCGGAAGGTCACCGCGCTGGCCAGGGGCCCGACTGTCTCTTATACACATCTCCGAGCCCACGAGACAGATG
>CAMQOJ010000439.1 GCA_947003375.1 uncultured Lachnospiraceae bacterium | reverse complement strand
TGATTTCACTTCCAGTTTGCACCATTTTTCAGTCTTTACTACCAAAAACAGGTACGTTTACTGTAATAAATATATCACTAACCGTAATATCTGTCAAGCAAAAACAGCCGCGAAACACAAATCCGTAAGCATTGACGCGGCGGATTTTATATATTAGAATAGAGAGCGGAACAGAGACGCTTTTTATCTGTATCAGAGAGGAACGGACGACTATGAAGACACAGAATGAATTGAGGACATTATTGCGCTCCATCGACCATAAGAGCTACCCGGCCTACAAATCCCTGGCGGGCGCGTGGAAATTCGACCGGTACACGCTGGTCATCGACCATGTGCAGGGGGATCCCTTCGCCTCCCCCTCCAGCCTCCATGTGGAGATCCCCCACGGGCTGGCGAAATTCCCGGCGGCCTATTATGCAAAAGACTGCTCCCGCATCGCCCTGCAGGACTTCCTGGTGAGGCAGGTGGGAAAGCAGTTCGAACAGTACAATTTCAAGGCCAAGGGCTCGGGGAAGAGCGGTCTGCTGTCCATCAGCCGCTGCGGACAGGCAGTGCTGGAGCGCAGCGCCTGCGAGATCACGGGTGACGGCCTGACGGTGCGGTTCCATGTGGGATTCCCGGCCTTCGGGCGCACCATCAACGCGGGGGAGCTGGACAAGATCCTGTTCGACTTCCTGCCCCGCTGCGTGGAGGGCAGCCTGTTCTACGCCAGGCTGGACGGAAAGAAGCTGGAGCGGGTGGTGTACCTGGCGGAGGACCAGAGCGCCATGCGGCGCATCCTGAGGGAGGAGAAGCTGGTGGCCTTCGTGGCCAACGGCTCCGTGCTGCCTAGGAAGAGCGGCATATCCGACCTGCCCATGGCGGACAGCGTGGTCTTCACCTCCCCCCAGTCCATGGAGCGGACTTTCGAACTGCCCCACAGGGGGAAGATTACCGGCATGGCCATCCCGGAGGGCATCACGCTGATCGTGGGCGGCGGCTATCACGGGAAATCCACTTTGCTGGAGGCCATCCAGATGGGAGTGTACGACCACATAGAAGGAGACGGACGGGAATTCGTCATCACCGAGGACACGGCCCTGAAGCTGCGGGCGGAGGACGGCAGGTCTATCCGGAACGTTGACATCTCCCTGTTCATCAACGACCTGCCCAATAAGAAGGACACCGGGAAATTCACCACCGAGGATGCCAGCGGCTCCACCTCCCAGGCGGCTGCGGTGGTGGAGGGGATTGAAGCGGGCACCAGGCTTTTCCTGATTGACGAGGACACCTCCGCCACCAACTTCATGGTGCGGGACGAGTTCATGCAGCAGGTGATCAGCCGGGACAAGGAGCCCATCACGCCCTTCCTGGAGCGGGCAGGGGATCTGTATGAAAAAGCGGGAATCTCCACCATTCTGGTGGCAGGCAGCTCCGGGGCCTTCTTCTACATCGCGGACCATATCCTGATGATGGACTGTTACCGCCCTGTGGACATCACGGAGCGGGTGAAGGGGCTGTGCCAGGGGCATGCCGCGCCCAGGGTGCAGGCGCCTGGCTTCGCGGTGCCCGCCTTCGACCGGGTACTCCCGGCCTTCCGGAAAGCCCAGAAGGGCAGAGGGAGAGGATGGGACGGCAGGGAGCTGGAGACGAAGAACATCGGATACGGCGCAGGTGACCCGGAGAGCGGGAGCTTTACCGTGGCAGAGTCCCGCGGTGCGGGAGGAGGCCAGGGATATAGAGGCTCCGAGGGCCGGGGGAACGGCACAGACGGAAGAGGACATGGCCCCGGAGAGGACAGGGGACATGGCGGAAGAGGACGCGGCGGCAACCGCGGCGGAGACGGACGCCATGAGCACATGAAGACGAAATCCTTCGGCCTGGAGTCCTTCTCCATGGACAGGGAGGAGGTCAATGTGCGCTATCTGGAGCAGCTCCTGGATTCGGAGCAGGTGAATGCCCTGGCCCATCTGCTGCGGTACGGCTTAGAGGAGGTCATGGACGGAAAGAAGACCGTGCGCCAGACCGTGGAGACCATCTGGAATGCCTGGGAGAAGCAGAACTGGAAGCCCTTCGCGGGCGCCTTCGTGCCCTGCGGCCTGGCAAAGCCCAGAATCCAGGAATTGTATGCCTGCCTGAACCGGTTCCGGGGATAGTGAAAAGGACATTGTCCCAGGCGACAGCTGCTGCTGGAGGCTCTGGTGCAGACCGGGAAGACGGATATGGAGAAGGCGTCCTGTCGTAGGACGCCTTCGGATTTTTGGGAATATTTTACTGTGCGGATCCAAAGGAGACGCTGTCCAGGATGCTCTGGAACAGAAGGTCTGATTCCTCCTTAAAGTCCTCAAAGGTCACGAAGGAGAAGTTCACATAGCGGGAATCGGTCTGGATGAACGCATAATGCTGGTAGTAAAGGGTGCCGTCATCCCCCTGGAAGGTGGTGGCGGCGTCCAGGGCGGGCAGGCCTGCGATGGTGGTCTGCGCAGTCTCATACGCTTCTGCCGCCAGGCTTTCCCCCAGGCCGGCCAGGTCGGGGATGTCTGCCAGGGAATAGGTGTCGATGTAGAGCACGGACATGTCCCAGGCATTGTCGTCCTCATAGCGGGAATAGAGGGACAGCTCCTCCGCATCGGAATCATCCAGCATCCACAGATAAGGACAGGAGAAGGTCAGGCCCAGCGAATCTATGGTGCGGGAGGTCATGACGGGCACCGGAACCTCCGGCTCCTTGGCCATGGCCGCGTCCAGCTCATCCTGGGTGATGGAAATGGAGCAGGATTCCCCGGTGTCCGCCAGGATCTTCTCTGCCGCCAGCCTGGTGAGAGGGGCCAAAGTGGAGAAATGGTCGGCTCCTTCTATGACATAACCGTGGATGTTCTCATTGTCCGTAGCCTGCTGCATCCGCTCCAGGTTCTCGGAATTGCCGTCCCTGCCCTCTATGAGGAAGGTGGGGCTCTTTACATTGTCCAGCCAGTGGATGGGGGAGCGCATGGTGAACTCGTCCTCATTCTCCGTATCGAAGGTGAACTGGCTGTTGTTGTGGTACTTCACCTCGTCCACCGCGCCGTAGCAGAAGACTGCCCGGAACTTGTCCGTGTACTCGGAGGCCAGAAGCGCCCTGGTAGCGCCGGTGCTGTGCCCGCCCAGGTAGATGCGGTCCGGATCCACATAGGGCAGGGAGGCGGCATATTCGTAAGCGGAAACGATATCGTCCACCTCGCCGAAGAGGGCCTCATAATGGCCGGGATTGCCGTTGCCGCCCCGGAACGAAGGGTACATGGTCAGGACACCCGCCTGCCAGAAGGCGGAGCCGGTCTGGTCATTGTCCCAGGCCGGATAGCACCAGGGGAAGTCGTCGATGCCATTGCCCCAGCCGCCTACCACCCAGATGATCAGAGGGTGCTTTTCCCCATCGCCGGGGTCGCTGGACACGTAGGCCGCCAGGTCGCCCACCTTGGAGGAGTAGGAGACCAGGTCGAAGAGGCCCTCCGGAGGCTCCGGGACGGTATCGCTGTCGTTCTCCTGCCTGGCCAGGGTGGTGGTGAACGCGTCATGGGCCTCGGCGAAGCTGCCGTAGCTCTCTACCAGGGCCTGGGCGGAAGCGTTGTTCATCAGGAGATTTTTCTTGGGAGAAGAGGACTGCTCCCGGGCGCTCTCGTCCCCGGAGCTTTCTTCCCCGGAGGACTGCCGGGACGCGCTTTCTCCCGAGGGGCTTTTACTTTCCCCGGGCTGGGAGGAAGCGCAGGAGGCTGTGGCGAAAATAGTCGCCGTGGTCAGGAAAAGCGCAAAGGCTTTTCGGATTGAGATTGCTTTCATGAGAATTACCTTCCTTTTCTTTTAAGTTTCAGTTCTTTTATGAGCCAATATTATACCACTTAATCCAAAAGAATGGAAGACGGGGACATATAATGATACTGCCAGTGAATGCCGTTGACTTTTCAACGTATAAGACATAAGATTGAATAAAACACTGATGTCAAGACCTGTACGGGAAAAGAGTCCTCATAGGAATCTATCTATACTGCATAACGCTGAATACTGCCTAATGCAATCATGCGATTGAACCAGTCAGCGTTATGCAGTCTGGTTTCATTGCAAGTGAAATCGTTAAGCAGTATAA
>CAMQOJ010000438.1 GCA_947003375.1 uncultured Lachnospiraceae bacterium | reverse complement strand
GTGCTATACTCGCTTTAGCACTTTAAACCGACAAAGGAAAGGGCATGAAACCATGAAACTTATCTTACTGATCCTCTATTTCGCGGTACTGATCGCCATCGGCCTCTACTGCCGCAAGCACGCCACGGACGTCAACGGCTTCGTCCTGGGAGGGCGCTCCGTCGGGCCCTGGCTGACAGCCTTCGCCTATGGCACTTCCTATTTCTCGGCGGTGGTGTTCGTGGGCTACGCCGGGCAGTTCGGCTGGAAGTACGGCATCGCCGCCACATGGGCGGGCATCGGGAACGCCGTCATCGGCTCTCTGCTGGCCTGGGTGGTGCTGGGCCGCAGGACCCGCATCATGACCCAGCACCTGGACTCCGCCACCATGCCTCAGTTCTTCGGGGAGCGCTTCGGCAGCCGCCCCCTGAAAATAGGCGCGTCCGTCATCATCTTCATCTTCCTGATTCCCTACACCGCCTCCCTGTACAACGGCCTCTCCCGGCTGTTCGGCATGGCGTTCAACATCGATTATTCCGTCTGCATCATCCTGATGGCTGTGCTGACGGCTGTATATGTCATCGCCGGAGGGTACATGGCCACGGCCATCAATGACTTCATCCAGGGAATCATCATGCTCTTCGGCATCAGTACGATCATCGCTGCCGTGCTGAAGAGCAAGGGCGGCTTCATGGCGGCTCTGGACGGCCTGGCCAGGATCACGGACGAGACAGTCTCCACGGCTCCTGGCACCTTCGCGTCCTTCTTCGGCCCGGATCCCCTGAACCTCCTGTTCGTGGTGATCCTCACCTCCCTGGGCACCTGGGGGCTGCCCCAGATGGTGCAGAAATTCTATGCCATCAAGAATGAGGAGTCCATCAAGAAGGGCACCATCATCTCCACCCTGTTCGCGCTGGTGGTGGCCGGCGGCTGCTATTTCCTGGGTGGCTTCGGCAGGCTGTTCTCAGACCAGATCGACGTGGCGGCAAACGGATTCGACTCCATCATCCCCACCATGCTCTCGGGCCTGTCGCCCCTGCTGATCGCCCTGGTGGTGATCCTGGTGCTGTCCGCTTCGATGTCAACGTTGTCTTCTCTGGTCATGGCCTCCAGCTCCACCCTGACCATCGATTTCCTGAAGGAGGTCTGTTTCCGGAAGATGGACGACAGGAAGCAGGTGTTCTCCATGCGGATACTGATCGTGGTGTTCATCGCGATTTCCTCCGTCCTGGCGCTGATCCAGTACAAGAGCTCCGTGACCTTCATCGCACAGCTCATGGGCGTGTCCTGGGGGGCGCTGGCCGGTTCCTTCCTGGCGCCATTCCTGTACTCGCTGTACTCCAAATGGGTGACGAAAGCTTCCTGCTGGGTGTGCTTCCTCTTCAGCTCCGTGCTGATGGTGGCAAATATCTTCTTCAGGAGCTCCTTCCCGGCTATCATGCAGTCTCCTATCAACTGCGGCGCCATCGCCATGCTGGCGGGACTTGTGATCGTGCCTGTGGTGAGCCTGTTCACGCCGAAACCGGACAGGAAGCTGGTGGAGAATGCCTTTGCATGCTATGAGAAAAAGACGGAGGTGGCTCAGAAGACGGCGCTTGGAAAAGTGTAAAGTGTGAAGTGTGAAAAGATTTTCTAAGCGGTCAGAGTACGCCCGCTAAGAAAATCTATGTTTCACACAGAAGAATGCCCAAAGTGCGGGCATTCTTCCGGTTTTGCGGCAATTGATTCTATTCCTTGTTATTCTGCGTGGATCTCTACATGGGGGCTTGTGAGGATGCCTGTTCTTGTGAGTTGGTACTCGTAGGCCCAGGCTTCGCCCTGGGTGCGCCATGCATTGGGGCCGCACCAGTAGACATTTTCATTGCAGTTGTGCAGCTGGCCGAAGGTGTTCCTCCGGTTGCCGTAGGCCCGCAGCTCTATCACATGCTTTCCACGCTTCACCTGGCCGAAGCTGACGCGGTAGGGGCTCTTGAACAGATCCCTGCTCTGCTCCTCCTGTCCGTCCAGGATTACTTCGATCAGGGGGTTGCGGAACTTGGGCACCTGCACGGTAAGCGCTCCGTCTTCCGGAAGCTCCACGGGAATCCGGTACACCAGATTGCCGCCATAGAAGGGCAGGCCCTGGGAGCAGATGTCCCCGAAGCCGATTTTCTCCGGAAGCGCCGTGATGACTGCCGTGCTGCCCTTCACGTCCACGCCGAATTCTCCCAGCAGGAACATGGCCTCCAGGTTCACGTTGGTATGGTAGGGGAGCCTGACTTCCAGCACGTTCTCCCCCTTTTTCAGGCCGGGCAGGGCTACCTTGTGGAATTCCCTGTCCGTATAGTATCCGGTGACTGTATGCGGGATTTCCTCCCCGTTCCAGATCAGTTCCGTAATGGCCTCGTTCTCCAGGGCAAGCTCTACCCCTTCCATGGCTATCTCGGACAGAATGGTATAGCGCAGCGCCACCTTATGCTCGTAAGCGCGTTCCCCGTAGATCCAGGGCTGGGCATAGGCGTCCGCACGCATGGGATAGCCTGCCTCCGCGCGGAAGTTGTTGTCCAGGCGCAGAATCTCCTCTTTCTCTCTCCACTCGCCGTCGTCCAGCTTATACTCCGCCATATCCAGCACAAGGACATTGGGCTCCTCCAGCGCAAAGTCCACCAGCTCCGGCGTTGCCACGGGGCGACGGCAGGCAGGCGCGCTGCCGCAAAGGGATGCCGCACTCTCCCCGGCCCGTCCGGGCTTCAGGCAGTACAGGAAGGAGTCCTGGGCATAGGAGGTCACCTCCCACTGGGTCCTGCCCGCCGCGTACTGTACGTCCACGGGAGATATGGCGCCCTCCATGGCGTCATACAGCTCTACCGTCCAGTCTCCGGGCACGCGAATCGTCCAGTATTCCGGGGTCACGTCATCCACCTCGACAGGCCTCTCGGAGTGAGCCAGGAACAGCCAGCGATTCTCTCCGTCCTGTCGCTGCTGGCTCAGCAGGTTGGCTGACTTCATCCCTCTCCTGTCCTGTACGCCCACCGTGCGGTAAGGCTCCAGCGCCTGGAGGATGGCCTGTTTCGTGAAAGGCAGCACTGTTCCCGTCTCCGCCAGCGCGTCGTCCCGGGCGGGCAGGGCATCGATGTACTCCGGCACACGGCCCAGATAGAAAATCTTTCCGCCCATTTCCGCGAATTTCTTTAAACGTTCTACCGTATTTTTCCGGAGGGTCAGGCAATCAGGCACCACCACCACGTCATAGGTCATAGCGCCCACGGCGAAGCCCTTTTCGCGGGATGCCCCTTCTCCGTCACGGGACTGCTCCTCCAGCAGGGATTCGGAGATAAAGTCGAAATCCAGCAGCCCGTAGAGCAGCCAGGAGGTAAGGTCGGAGAACGCCTTGTCCATCTCCTCCCGCACCGCTCCGGTGGTCTCCTCATTGCCCCATTTCAGCCAATAGGACTCGATGGGATGGATGACGCCGATCTTCACAAAGGGCGTTCCCCTCACCAGCGCAGTGTTGAGCCTGGAGAAATAGTCCTCGATTTTTTTATATTTCCGATACCAGGGAGACTGATAGCCGATGCAGGCGGGATAGTCCCGCTTGGCCTCGCCCTCCATGGACACCCATGTCAGATGATGGACGCGGATGGTGACGCCCAGAGCCGCCTGCCAGTCCCCGCCCAGCTTGTGGTTCCGGAAGTCGAAGTCCCAGTTGGTCACGCCGTAGAGCTCGCTGAGCATGCCCTCCCTGGCGTACTGATGGACAGCGCTCTGGGTCTGCTTGGCCGTGGTCAGCTCCCTCCTGTCGCAGAGCATGTCGATGCCGGGCAGCTGGAAGCTTCGGTAGGAGCGCATGGCCTCTCCCAGGGCCGCGGTCTGGCTCCGCAGGGTGGGCTCCTCCATCATATGGCCGGTCAGGGCAAAGCCGTGGGCCTGGCACCAGTCCCCGATCTGATCCGCAAAGGCCTGGGAGAAGCGCTCCGCGATGTGGTCATGGTAATGATATCTGGTCACGGAGACAGGCGTCCCTTCCATCTCCCAGAAGACCTCCGGCAGATGCTCCAGGAAGGACTCCCCGTAAGCGGCCCGGTAGCTGTCCTCGAAATCATCCGTGTAGGGGATGAACTGGGCGGTTCTGTCGTCCGCCCTGCCCAGGAGGCTCTTATGGACGAACTGGGGCTCGTC
>CAMQOJ010000437.1 GCA_947003375.1 uncultured Lachnospiraceae bacterium | reverse complement strand
GGTAGTGAATGCGGACAGCTATAGATATAAGACAGAATTGGTAATGAACTTTGCTAATGCAACAAACCCAGGAGGCGGATATTTGCTGGGAGCAAATGCACAGGAAGAATCCTTATGCAGGGAAAGCACCTTGTATGCGTCTATCGCATCGAAGGAAGCAAAGGAGATGTATCATGCGAATAGAAGGAATAAAGGAGTGCTTCCTACCGACTACATGTTGCTTTCCCCGAAGGTAGATGTCTTTCGCAATGATTCCCTTGAATTATTGGAAGAACCTTACTCATTGGCAGTCATCTCTATCGCGGCACCCAATCTGGCAGGGAGGGGTAGGATGATAAGGAAAGAGATAATTGACAATTACATGATAAGAAGGATTCGCCAATATTTGAAGTGCAGTGCATATTATGGATATCGGACTATAACTTTAGGCGCATGGGGATGCGGGGAATTTAAGCATGATGCCGGAAAAGTAGCGGAATATTTTCGAAAAGTAATAATCGATGAGGAATATAGGAAATATTTTGATAAAATTTTGTTTGCTGTCTACGATAAATCAGTGAAACAATATAATTACCGATCCTTTCAGGAAGCATTTTCACGATATACATAAAGAAATTTATTTTTGGATACGAAAGGTGAGAGCATACGGCATGAAAATCAGACTTGCGATACTGGAGACGGACCAGGGATATTTAAACAGGATCATATCGGTTTTCAATACAAAATATTCTGACAAGCTGGAAATCTATTCCTTTACGGAGCTGTCTGCCGCGTGTTCCGTATTGAACAGCGAGAAGATTGATGTCTTCATCGCGAATGACTCTTTTGAAATGAATCTATCAGATATTCCCAAAAGATGCGGGTTTGCCTATTTTGTGGATTTGGCTGGCGTGGATGCCGTCAAGGGACAGAAGGCAATCTGCAAATTTCAGAAAGCGGAGCTGATCTATAAACAGATTCTGAGCATTTACTCAGAGAAGGCAGAGGATTATCTTGGTATAAAGCAGGGGGGCAAAGGCGCGGATTGTATCTTGTTTCATTCCCCTGGCGGCGGTACAGGAGCATCTTCCATGGCGGCTGCATGCGCCATATATTTTGCGTCGAAGCAGAAGAAGGTCCTCTATCTGAACCTTGAGACATTTGGATCGGCCGACAGCTTCTTTACGGCGGAAGGCCGGTTTGACATCAGTGACGTCATATATGCGCTGAAAACCAAAAAGGCAAATCTTATATTGAAACTTGAGAGCTGTGTCAGGCAGAGCCCACAGGGAGTTAATTTTTATTCAAAAGCAAAAATCGCGCTGGATATGCTTGAGCTGAAGAGCGAGGAGGCCAGCCGGCTCATTGTGGAACTGAACGCGTCAGGTCTCTACGACTATATCATCATCGATGGAGATTTCAGGATAGATAGAGACTATTTGCAGGTTTACCGTCAGATGCAATCGGTCATATGGGTCAGCGACGGCTCCGAAATCTCGAATGAAAAGACCAGAAGAGCCTATCAGGCGCTTTCCGTCATGGAAAAGAATTTGGATGTCTCATTAACAGGCCGTATTGCATTCATGTACAATAAGTTCAGCAATAAGACGGGAAAAACTATGGAAGACATTGATGTAAAAAATATCGGAGGCGCACCGAAATATGAGCATCTCAGTTCGGCGCAGGTGATAGCTCGGCTCTCTGTAATGGATATGTTTGAAAAATTGATGCAGCAGGGATGAAAGTTTGGAAATATATTTCCGAAGCGCGCAAAGGGGTATAAATATGAGCTTTGAGCAGGAACAATTGTTTGTGGCAGAGACAAGAAAGTATGTGACGGATACCTTGTCTCTGGGAGACATGGAAGATGAAGAGCTGGAAGAGCGCATTGAGGAAATTGTCATCCAAAGAATAGGGAGCCAATATTGTCCCATAGAACAAAAGGTATCTATCGTACAGCAGATATACAGCTCTATCAGGGGGCTAGGGCTTCTTGACGCTATTTTGCGCGATGACGCGATTACGGAAGTGATGATCAACGGCCCGGACAACATTTTCATTGAACAGGGCGGCAGGCTGATGAAACTGGACAGGAAGTTTGAGAGCCAGAGGAAGCTCGAAGATGTGATACAGAGGATTGTAGGACTTGCCGGCCGAGAAGTGAACCAGGCCAATCCCATATGCGACACAAGGCTGCCGGACGGCTCCCGTGTCAATGTGGTTCTTCCGCCCATTGCTCTGTGCGGACCTACGCTGACCATCCGTAAGTTTTCCAAGACGCCTATGACAGTCGAGAAGCTGATAGCGTACGGTTCGATTACACAGGAGATAGCGGATAAGCTGCAATTACTGGTTCAGGCAAAATACAATATTTTCATCAGCGGCGGCACCGGTTCCGGCAAGACGACTTTTTTGAATGCGCTGTCCAACTACATACCGAAGGATGAGAGAGTCATCACCATAGAAGATTCCGCTGAGCTGCAGATTGCCGGCGTGGAGAATCTGGTCAGCCTGGAGGCCAGAAACGCGAATGCTTCGGGTGCGGGAGAAATCAGCATTCGGGATTTGATTAAGTCCTCCCTTCGCATGCGCCCGGAGAGAATCGTGGTAGGGGAAGTGCGCGGAGGAGAGGCGCTGGATATGCTGCAGGCCATGAATACAGGCCATGACGGTTCTCTGTCCACAGGCCACGCCAACTCTACACAGGACATGCTCAGCCGTCTGGAAACCATGGTGCTTCAAGGCGCCGCAGGGCTGCCGCTTCCGGCGATTCGGCAGCAGATTGCTTCTGCGGTGGATATCATCATTCATCTCTCCAGGCTGAGGGACCATTCGCGAAAGACCATGGAAATCTGCGAGGTGGGTTCCTATGTGGATGGAGAAATCGAGCTGAATCCACTTTACCGGTTCGAAGAGGACGAGGACAGTACTTTGGAGAAAGTGAGCGGACATTTGGTGCGCACGGAAAACCCCATGCGGAATATCCAGAAACTGCAGCTGGCGGGAATTAAAATGGTCTTTTGATAGCATTGAGAGGAATGCGGTATAATGGCGAAAGAGAAAGTAAAGGAAGAGTATATTGAAATCCGAGGGCTGGTTGGAGAAGTGCCGGATTATCATGTATATCATATGAGAAAAACGGATTATCTCATCGCTTATATGTTGGGGGGTGTCCTTGGCGCAGTAATTGTGTTTGCCTTTTTCAGGAGCATCATCTTCACAATCGGCGGCGGAATTGTCTGCGCCTTTATCGTTCCGCCCTATTATAGAGAGTATAAAAGAAATTCCCGTCTGAATAGCCTCCGAGAACAGTTTAAGGACCTGCTGGAAGCGCTGACAGCGTCATATTCCGCAGGCCGGAATACAGTTGACGCGTTCGGAGACGCAAGAGAAGACATGGTCTCAATATACGGGGAAGAGGCGGATATCGTGGGGGAATTACAGGCTATCTGTGCCGGGCTTGCTAACAATATAAATATCGAGCAGCTTCTTCTGAACTTTGCGGAGAGATCCGGACTGGACGATGTGATGAGCTTTGCCAACGTATTTGAAGCCTGCAACCGGCAGGGAAGCGATTTGAAACGAGTGGTGTCGGATACGAGAGATATCATCAATGACAAGATTGAAATCGAGATGGAAATCGAGACCATGCTTTCCGGCAATAAAAATGAGCTGAATATCATGATGGTCATGCCAGTGGTGGTTGTGCTCAGCCTGAGCTCTATGGGGACGGGAACGATAGTGTCCAATTCTCCGATTAACCTGGTGGTGAAGATGATCTGTCTGGGCATTTTCGGTGCGGCGTATCTGGTGGGGAGAAAGATTGTTGACATAAAGATTTGAGGAGCGGTGGACGGCTATGGCGGCAGACAGGGTGATATTGCTGATGACAGCATCGATAATGGTTTTGCTGTGGATCATCCTTGCAATAAAGGACGCGGATTCTTATGAGGATATGATAGCGTCTATAGATGCTGAAAAGTACCGATATCCGGAACTGTTCTGCATCGGATTTACCATTATGAAATACCTGAGGATCGATACCAGGAGCAAAAGGGCCAGAAAGAGGATTAAGGAGATCTCCGAGGTTCAGGGGAAAAAATATGCGGAGTATTATTACTATATTATCAACGGGGCGAAGTGGACCTACGGATTTACCCTGATGGTGATTTTCGCAGTC
>CAMQOJ010000436.1 GCA_947003375.1 uncultured Lachnospiraceae bacterium | reverse complement strand
GCTTTCTTCCTGGCCGCATTCTCCTGAATCTTCGGAATCACCTTAAAGCAGGAGATAATCAGGCTGATCAGAATCAGCACCGCGAATACAGTGCCCATGCCGATCAGGGTGTTCAGGCCCGCGTTGGCCATGAGCTCGCCCACCGTCGAAGTGGGGTTCAGCGCCGCGGACTGCAGTTCCATGAACATGTCGTTGGAGAAGATGACCTCCGCCGTGGCGTTCTTCTTCTCTCCGGTGACCGCTACCTCCACGACGATCTGATTGCCGTCAATCGTCACTTCGCTTCCGTTGGTCCCCGTGATCGTGCCCATGTCTTCCTTCGCGGAATGGAAAGAATCAATCGCTTTCAGGAACGCGTTTCCGTCCACATAGATGTTGTACTGATTGTTCAGTATATACTCCACTTCTTCCGCCGTATAGACATCAAAGGAACCTGCCACTGCGTCATCCATATACTGTGAGAAGAGATAGAGGACCATCTCGTCCGCAAGCTGCTGTGCGTTGGCCACCTTCTGCTGCTGGTACTCTGACTGCGCTGCCTCGCTTCCGCAGGCCGTCAGTCCCAGAAGACAGGTAATCATACACAGTATGGCTATCAATTTCTTCATAATATACATCACCCTTTCTATACAGTTCCGTGCTTTTTGGCGGGACGGTCTTCGCTCTTGGTGAAGAGCATCTCAAAAGCGCCGATAACGTATTTCCTGGTGTCGGCGGGCTCTACGATGCTGTCTACATACCCTCTCCTGGCCGCGCTTCCGGCGCTGCAGTTAAGCGCATCGTACTCCGCTGCCTTCTCATTAATGACATCCGCGCCCTGTCCGTCATACATGATCTTCGCCGCAAGCTTGCCCTCCATGGTGCCGATTTGGGCATCAGGCCACGCAAAAGTCATATCCGCGCCGATGGCCTTGGAGTTCATGGCGATGGCGGCCGTGCCCAGAGCCTTGCCCACGATGACGTTCACCTTGGGCACCGTGGCGTTGGCAAAGGCGTAGGTCAGCTTCGCGGCAGCCTTTGCGATTCCTTTTTCGGAGCACATGGTGGCCTTGTAGCCCTTCACATTGGTCAGCGTCAGCACGGGAATCTCGTAGGCATCGCAGAAGTTCACGAAGTCGGCGGCCTTCTCACAGCCCTGCTTTGACAGGACGGCATCCAGCTTCTCCGCCACCTTGCCCTCCTCGTCGCATATCTCGCTGCGGTTGGCCACAGCGCCTACGGTGACGCCGTCCAGCTTCATGAAGCCTACCACCATATCCTTGGCGTAGCCCGCCTTTACCTCGAAGAAATCATTGTTGTCCGCCAGGATGGAGAGCGCTATGGAGGTGTCCCCCGCGCAGCCCGCCAGCTCCTCGTTCACACGGTTCAGGTCGTCCGTGCACTCCACGATGTCGCTGCCCTCGTTGCTGTTGGAAGGCAGGAAAGCGATCAAATCCCTGATCTTGGCAAGGACTGTGGCCTCGTCCGCCACCACGTCTACGATGCCGCTCTCCTCAGACTGGAACGCAGCCGAGGAGGAATCGCATTTGGTAATCACGTTTCCGTCCAGCGCATTGGGCGCGTTGACGAAAAGCCTGGCGTCCTTCTCCTCCATGAAAGTAAAGTCCGTCAGAGTGGGGAACAGGGCAAGCCCGCCGCCGCAGTTTCCCAGGATGGCGGTAATCTGGGGGATGATGCCGGAAGCCAATGTCTGCTTCATGTAGATAGCACCGAAAGCGTTCAGCGCATCCGCTGCCTCCTGCAGCCTCAGCCCCGCGGAATCGATCAGCCCGATCACAGGGGATCCGGTCTTCATCGCCAGATCATAGAGACCCGCAATCTTCCTGGCATGCATCTCGCCGATGGTCCCGTTCATCACGGAAGCGTCCTGGCTGTACACATACACAGGCTTCCCGCCAATCACTCCATAACCGGTAATGCAACCGTCAGAAGGAGTCTCGTTGGGTTTCATATTGAAATCAGTGGCTCTGGCTGTCACAAGGGCGCCGATTTCAACGAAACTGTTGTCATCGAGCAAAGCTGTTATTCTTTGGCTCGCTTTTGAAGTAGTACTCATGCTCTCAGTCCTCCATTTATAATTAGATAAATACTAACGACTTGCCGGGGCCTTGTCGGAAAACCGCAAATACCCCCATGATTATTGTCCTACACAGTATAACATAAAAAATGCAACTCGCAAAGAACGAATTGCATTTTTTTGCTAAATTTTTTGTGAAACTTTTTGCGGCTATTTTGCGAATACAGGAAAGGCCTTAGCTGTCCGGCTGTATTTTGGGTGATGCCTGGGTTTGCAGAGTTTTCCATACTTTTCCTTCACTCCCATCAGGGCGCTTATTGTCTCCGCCGTCTCCTCGTCCAGCTTCTCATATGTAGGGTTCTCGTCCAGGATTCGCTCCGGGCCTGCCTTGTTGCCCCGAAGAGGCAGTAGGGCAAACACCGCCCCAAGGGATGTGGGAATCCGGAGCAGTCCATAGGCTCATTGGTACCTGGGATGTTGCCGCTCCTGCCCTTTTCCGTTTTTGCTTACCTACTCTTTCCAGTGAAAAACAGCAGAAACGCTATTAAACCTTAGAAATGATTGAAATCGAGACTTTGGACTGGTTCTTTGTGGTGTCCATGGGTTTAGGATAGTAAAGAACGAACTGCATTTTTGCCTAAATCTACTCTTGCATTTCTGTACTTGTCTCCAGCAGCTTCTGGGAAATGCCCAGCTGGACTTCTGTATAGTGTTTTAGCTCGGCATCATTCATATCGCCTTCCCAGGCTTCGAACTTTTCTTCCATCTCTCCGGCTTTGGTCAAAGCTTCCTCTGCGCTTTCCAGTTCATCGCCAGATTCTCCCGTTTCCTCTTCCGGTGGCTCAGACGCCTCGCCGTCCGACTCCGGCGCGCTGCTTTCTGTCTCTCCAGGCTCCGTCTTGCCGCCTTCTGTCTCCCCGGGCTCCGGTGCGCTCAAATATATCGTCAGTTCCTCCCCATCCTTGTCAAGCATAAGGCTCAGGGAATATCCCTCTCCGTCATCTGCCAGATAATAGCTGTCCTGTCTGGAATAGTCCACCGTAAATCCGGCATCCTTACATTCCTCAACGTAGTCTTCAAACCCTCTCCTTTCTGTCCTGTCATATCCTGGATATTCTGAGCGATTGTATGTCCTATTGCGACGCTTGCGCCCAATCCCACCAGGCCGTCTGCCCTCTCGGACGCCTCCCTCACCGCCCTGGCTGTCTGATACTGCCAGAATGCCTCCATGTCCTGATTAGCCACACTGATTCCGGACTGTTCGTCAATCAGCTTCTCCACCTCATCCGGCAGCGATATGTTTTCAATCAGGATATCGCTGAATTCAATGCCCACGGCCTCCATCTGTCCATTCAGCCTTTCCTGCATCTTTTCCGCAAGCTTTCTGTACTCCGCTGCCAAATCCAGGACCGATGCTCCGCTCTCCCCCACAACGGCTGAAAATGCTTCGGCCACCATTGACGACAGATATGTAACTATGTCATAGGTCACGACCATCCCCTTGGTGCCAAATATCTCCAGCATGAAGGACGCCATGTTTCGATTTTATATAACGTAGCTTTGGAAATTTAGGATTATTGAATGTGTGATTCTTCAATGAAAACAGCAGAAACACTTTCCGACTCTGGAAAACAGTTGAAATCAACACTCTGAGCTTACCGGTCAGAACCATCCATGATGATCAAGATGAAAAGCGATTTACAGTACCTTCAATAGCTGGATTAGGCAGCGCGGCTCTTCTGCGCTGTGCTTTACTTCTCTTGTGTCAAAACGCTTAAACCCGTTTTGTCTTTCATAAAAATGTAACAATTTTTCTTCGTTTTGGGTTTCAAGAAATACTACCATGCCGCCTGCCATATATTGCAGCTCCTTAATCTTTTCAACTGCAAGACCGAGGAGCTGCTGCCCTGTAATCTTTTCGTTTAATCCATTATGGAAATTTTTACCCAGTTGGGCAATTAGATATGCCGATAATTGATAATTTCCATTATCCATATCCTGTTCGCTCACTCTTGATAATTTTCGTTTCACTGTATTGCTGAATTTCTCTCCGTTAACAGAAATTGGTTTTATTGTTAATGTGAAATATCATACGATGCGGCCTTCCTCCGGGTTAAGAACGATATATGTAACAGACTGGTTTTT
>CAMQOJ010000435.1 GCA_947003375.1 uncultured Lachnospiraceae bacterium | reverse complement strand
ATAACGCTGACTGGTTCAATCGCATGATTACATTAGGCAGCATTCAGCGTTATGCCGTATATTTCAAAAAACAGGTTGACTCTGCCGTTAGGGAAGCATATATACTATCATCATAGGAGCTGTGCAGAAAGTTCCATGCGATACAGAAAAACCACGAAGGAGCAAATCCATGAATGACTACATCAAAATCAAGGAAGTAACCGCAAAATACGATATCTCAGCCCGGACGCTGCGCTATTACGAAGACATGGGGCTGATACAGAGCGCCCGCAGCAGCGACTATGCCTACAGGCTCTATGACCAGAACGCCATCCACCGCCTGGAGCAGATTCTGATCCTGCGCAGGCTGAACATCAGCATCAAGGACATCCAGCGCATCTTCAGCACCCCCAGCTCCGAAACCGTCCTGGAGGTGCTGGACAAAAAGGTGCGGGATATCGAAACGGAGGTCTCCCTGCTCCAGGAGCTGAAGGAGATTGTCCTGACCTTCATCCGGCAGATCGAACAGGCCGATTTCAGCAGGGAGGCCGATGTGAAGCTGCTCTATGAGAAGGCCAAAGATATCCAGGCCCAGATTGTGAATGTGGACTACAGAGGCAATCCTGCAACGGTGAACCGTCTGCTGGAGGTCACGGAGAAGCTTGACAGAAAGGTGCCGGACATCATGATTGTAAAAATCCCACCCTTCCGGGCGGTGACGTCGGGGCGCGTAAGCTTCGAGGAACTGTTCGGAGGCGGTTTCATGCCATGGCAGGAATCCCATAATGACCTGTTCAAGCCCGTGCTGTTCGACGCCGCTGACTTCCTGTGCGGAACGGGCGACAGGGCAGAATGGTTCTGGGCCGTGAAGGACCATGTGACCCAGGCCGACACCGCCCCCTGGAAAATCGTCCAATGCCCCGGCGGACTCTACGCGGCAGCCGTCAGCATAGACGGAGACGGGGAGAGCCACGACCATGTCAGGCGCAAGACGGAAAGGTGGCTGGAAGACACGAATTTAGTCATAGATGACAGCCGGGAATTGATGGGTCATATGGTCTATGTGGATGAGGAAATCAAAGCGGGGCTGGGCTACGACCAGATGGTCCTCTACGCGCCGGTGAAGCGGAAAGCATAAGGCCCCCAAAGGGCAGTCCGGGGAGCCGGGAATTTGTGCGCCGGGGCACGAATTCCCCGGTAATCAGTGCCTGATGTCCGCACCAGGACAAGGCGGCGGAAGAAAGCGAAGCGGGCATCGCCCGCTAACGGCAACGCCGTACCGGGGTGGACAGCCGGGGCTGATTGCGCAAGGATTCATGCGCGGGGCACTAGCGCCCTCCGGCACACGCCTCTCCTTCCAGGCTCCAGGACGGCCCCTCCGGCTCCGAGAAGGAAATCCGCAGGCCGCTTTCGTCCGCCTCAATCTCCCAGCGCTGCCTGTGGGGACTGGTGCGGTAGCGGACCAGCAATACGATTTTCCCCTCTTCCTCCCCGTAGGAAGCCGCCATCACAAGCCTCTGCCTCTGTTCCCCGGGAAGATGTCCTCCCAGAGCAGGCTGCACATACCGCATGTCGCACCGGCTCACCGTCCAGCAGCCCGCCTTCGCCCGCAGGGTCTGGATGCTCTGCCCGTCGTCGAAGGCCAACTGCACGCTGTCCCCTCCGGCCTTGATCCACAGGCTGCCGAAATGCATCTCGTTTGCCTCCAGGCGGTAAGTCCTGTCAATCTCCGGAAGCCGCCCTCCCACGGGTAGCGGCGGGAAAGCATACACCTCTCCCTCCCCCTCGCCGCCGTCCAAAGCCTCCAGCAGGCGGAAGACGCCGTCCATCTCCTTCTGCATATCGACGCAGAAAGCCTGCACGGCCACGAACATGTCCCGCTCCGGCAGAATCACCAGGAGCTGCCCGAAGGCGCCGTCCCCCCGATAGCCTCCCCTGCTGTTGATCCAGAGCTGGTAGCCGTAGCCGCTGCACCAGTCCGGCGTTCCGTTGCCGGAATTGTCGGACACATAGGAGGACGCCTCCCGGATCCAGGCCTCGGACAGGATGCGCCTGCCCTGATAGACGCCGCCGCTTAAGTACATCTGTCCCAGCTTGACGATATCATCGCTGCAGACATGGAGCCCCGCGCCGCCCACGCACCTGCCGTCGGCGCAGCGCCTCCAGGAGATGTCCGTCATCCCCATGGGATAGAACAGATTCTCACAGGCATACTGGAAAAAGTCCATGCCGGACACCTTCTCTATCACCGACACCAGCATGCAGCTCGCGCCCGTGTTGTATACAAAATGGGTCCCGGGCTCATACACAGGCTCCACGCCGAAGAACGCCTCCGCGGAATCCCGGGCCGTGATCATATCCGGAATGACACATCTGTCATGTCCTGTGTTCATGGAGAGGAGGTGGCGCACCGTGATATGGGACATCTTCTCCGAAGCCCCTTCCCTGCCGAAGATATCCACCAGCCTGTCCTGCACCCGCAACAGTCCCTGCCCCACCGCGATGCCCACCACCGTGGAGGTGAACATCTTGCTCAAAGAATACACCTCCCTGGAGTCCCCGCAGGAGTAGGGCTCCTGTGCCAGGCGAAGGAGTCGGCGCTCCCCGCGGTAGATCTGCATCGTGTGCACCTCAATCTTATTTTCCTCCATAAATGTGAAGAAACCATCCAAAGCCTTCCCGTCCACTGTCGAATCCACGAACCATTCCATTTGCCCATCCTCCTCTTTTTTACAATACACTCTCGGAATCTCCAGGCTGCATACCACGCGACTTTCCGAAGCTCCTCTGGACCGATTCCCCCACTGTTCCAGGTGCTGTCCAACCCCCATGCCGGATTCCGTTTCCAAAGCTTCCGAACGCCTATTGCATATGCTCTCCGAGTCTCCAGGCCGCATATCACGCGGCTTTCCCAATCTCCTCTGAGCCGATTCCCCCACTGTTCCAGGCGCTGTCCGACCCCCATGCCGGATTCCGTCTCCAAAGCTTCCGAGCGCCTGTCTACGCAGGACCGCCGGAATACGCCAACCTGTCCATGGGGAACATATATGGCGGGCGGTCTTTCTGCCTTTCCTCTATAGGAAATCCGCAAAACGCCCCTGCCTAAAGCATACGGCCACGGAACGGATCCGGAATATCCGGCCAGGCCGCCCGGCGGCAGGAGCATCCCCCTTTTACGCCACTCCCGGATGCTTCTATCATAATATAATGCAGCGCTCTTTGCAACTGCTTTTCACCGCTCTCCGACCCTTCTGTCACAGCGGTTCTCGCCCCGCATCCGGCCTCATCCCGGCCTCTGACCGGATTCCCTGCCTGACCGCTCCTCGGCCTGGCCAGCTTCACTGCCTGGCCGCTCCTCTGCCTGAACGGATTCCCTTCCCTCTCCGGCTCCCAGCAGCAGCCCCCATACGGCATCCGGGTTCACCTTCCACCTCCCCCTCAGGGCAAAACGCCAGAGCGTCCTTCCCGTCCCAGTCCAGGGGCAGCCGTATGCTGATCAGCTCCACGGTGCCGGAAAACCCCTCATAGTCCACCATAATGTAATTCCCGCCGCTCTTCAGGCGAAGCTCCGTCTCAAAGCGCCCCTCCTCGTCCGCCGCAAGCTCCACAACCTCCTCGTTCATCCGGATCCTCACCGTGGCCTGTCCCTCCTCGGCCAGTATCCGCCCGTACACCTGCAGCCTGCGGGTCTCGATGGAGCCGCCGCCGAACACCACGTCCCTTCCCGTGCTTCCCTGGCACTGCGCTTCATAGTTGCCCACATAGGCATCGTCATGGCATACCCGCTGTCCCAACAACTCCTCGTCCGCCGTTATCTGCGAGGCGCCCAGCACCCCGACCACATTGTCGGCGATTTTCAGCCACTCCCAGGAATTTACCCTGCGAAAGCCGCAGCCCGTCAGCGAAAACGCAATGCAGCACAGGAGCGCCGCCCTCATCCATCTATTCGTCCGTCTCTTCCTACATCTATCCATGCATCTTTTCATCCAAGACACCTCCCCAATCCTTCCTGTATCTGATGCCATTTATACCATGCATTATACAGGACAGCCCGATGCCCCGACATCGAATCAGGTGACATTTCCGCCGCCAGGGGTGACATTTTTGTAAGACGCCAGTCAGCCCCCTTGTTACAGTTCACGGCTTTGCCGTAAACTGTAACATGATGCACACAAAATGAGCA
>CAMQOJ010000434.1 GCA_947003375.1 uncultured Lachnospiraceae bacterium | reverse complement strand
GCCCTGGTGGGGGCAGGCCTGCTGGTGGGGGGTTTCGGCATACTGCTGATGATGCTGACCGTGGCCATGGCAGGAATCGCCACGCCCGCCATCTTCCGGGGGATTTTTGGCCTGTTTGGCTTTGTGAAGCGCAAATGCCTGGCGTTGGCTGGCAGATAGGATGGATTCGCGGGAGCTGAGACTTACGGCTGGCGGCAGCCGAGGCGGAAAGGACTGGATATAATAATGAAGAGATTCATGAAGGGCTGTGCAATCACAGCATTGATATTTTGGGTAACAGGCATGGTGCTGGCGGTGGTGGGCGGCAGGATTGCAGGGGACATGGCCATCGCCCGGGCAGTGGAGCAGGCAACGAAGGGAAGGGTGAGGATAGATTCCGACAGCGTCAGGAGCTGGGGCAGGCATGGCCTGGGAGGCTGGATCCTGGAAATGATGGACCTGCACTTTGACGGCTCGACCGACACCATAGACGAAGTCGCGGGCAGTGCCGCGGACTACGGCTATGATGAGGGCCGATACGATGACATGGATTGGCCCGAAGACGACCACGAGGTAGAGTTTTCCAGTGACAGGCATATCTTCAGCGGGGATGTGGAGATGTTCTGCCCCGGGGAGGGTATCCGGAACCTGGAGATTGACATAGGAGGCTGCTGGTTCCAGACAGCGGATTCCCCGGACGGGGAGGTGTACCTGGAGGCGGAGAATGCCTATAAGTTCCAGGGCTATGTGGACGGCGACACCCTGCATGTGATATCCACCAGCAGGCTGCCCTCGGACGCGGGGGACTGCCATATTACCCTGTACCTGCCCAGGGATTATCGGTTCCATGAGGTAGAGATGGAGCTGGGGGCCGGGCAGATGGACCTCGGGACGCTGTATGCCGACAGCGCATCGCTGGAGGTGGGCGCGGGCCAGATTATCGTGTACGACAGGGCGGAGATATCGGACCTGGAGGTCAGCGTGGGAGTGGGCAGCATCGACCTGGGCGTCCTGGAGGCAGATGAGCTGGAGGTAGAGGTAGGCATGGGGGCGTTTGTGGTGACCGAGGCGGATATCAGGCGCGGCGCCGATGTGAACTGCTCCATGGGCAGCGTGGACATGACGCTGCGGGGCCGGGAGAGCGACTTCAACTATGAGCTGGAATGCGCCATGGGTGCCATCAATCTGGGGGAATGGGAGTATGCGGGCCTTGGCCAGGAGAAGAAGATCGACAACGGTGCGTCCAGGAAGGTAAAGCTGGAATGTTCCATGGGATACATCGACATGCGGTTCATGGAGTGAAGATAAAAAAGTTCCACCTGTGCGGTGGAAAAAGTTTGCAAAAAAGCCTGCAGAGTGGATATGCCACCCTGCAGGCTTTTGCGCGGGCTCATTCAGCACTCAGATTTCCACGGACAGCCCGGACTTCCGCAGCGCCGGCCGCAGGGCCAGATAGAAGACAGAGGCCGCAATCACTGCCACGACGGCGTTCACCCCTGTGGTGAGGGTGGCGATTTTCGCCAGAGCGACCGCGATGTCCTGGGGCACGCCCAGGAGATAGGTCTTGTAGAAATACCCCACCAGAGGGTCGGCCACCACATTGAAGGCCATGCCGCAGAAGGCGGCGGCAACCGTGGCCATGGCCGCCTTCCTGCCGTCCCGGGCCTGGTTCAGATGGCAGATCCCGTGTGCCACCAGCCCGACAATCAGTCCGATGCACAGCTTCAGGAAGAAGGTCTTGGGCGCGCTGGTCACATAGGACGTGGTCAGGTCGGCGATGGTCATGCCGACCGCTCCGGCCAGGCCGCCCCAGTAGCCGCCCAGCAGCAGGGCCGCCAGCACGCAGAACACATTGCCGAAGTGGAAGGCGGTCTTCTCGGGCCCAACGGGGATGTCGATTTTGAAGAAGGCGAAGCCGATGTAGCAAAGGGCCGCCAGCAGCCCTGCCTGGGCCAGGCGCTTTACGTCCGCCTGCCGGGAGCCGGAGCTGCGTCTGCCGATGACGGCATTGTAGATTCCCCTGGCCGTCAGCAGGATGGCGAAGAATACAAGCGTCAGGCCGTAGGAATAGGGACGCTCCAGCGACAGCTTCTCAGCGGAGAGCTGCTCTGACTGGGCGGTGAGGGCCTCTAAGTCCCCTTCCTGCGTCCCCTCCTTTACGGCGCCGATCTGGGCCTTGACCTCGGACAGCTGCGCGCCTGTGACAGTGGATTCCCGGTAGCTGGTGTTGTAGGTGTATACGGAAAAGAGGATGCCCGCGATCAATAGGACGGCCCCGATTATCAGCAGGCCGTAGCTTTTCTGCTTCTCTGCTTTTCCCGATTCTTTTTCCTTTTTCCTGTTCATCTCGTTTATCTCCTTATGACTTATATTTGTGTGGCCTCACTGTGTCAATGACAGTGTAGCGGAAAAGTGGCCTGTATGAAAGGGCCAGAACAGGACTTTTTTACCAGACCAGTCTACCGGAGCGACAGGCTGTCGGATTGCCGCGGTGCTACAAAATTGTTATCAAAATGTCACCGGATTGTAAGGTTTTATGAGATGACATATGGTATAATGGGGCTGTCGGGAAACAGATAGTCCAGCAAGACCAGAGGAGGGGCAGTTGGGTATGTGGCAGATTGCAATGATTTTGTTCGTAGTATCGTTTTGCTTCTTTGCGGGGATTATGGTGCGGGAGCCCAGGTCGCTGTGGAGCGGCGTCTCCTTTTTCTGGATGATGGCCTGCCTGGGCATCGCCATGCTCTTCGTGCTGGCCGGGTATGGGGTATGGCTGTCGTCCCACATCGTTTTGACATGGATTCTCATCATACTGTGCATCCTGGCTCTGCTGTGCGTGGCTGCGCTCCCCATTATCCTGATTGTCACGTTCTTCGTGGAGGGGCTCAAGGTCATCCGGCATGAGGGGAGGAAGCCGGCGAACATGTTGTCCATGGCGTTCTCCATCCTGCTCTTCGGCTACTTGGCTGTCTGGCCCGCCATGGGCAGGCTGGGCAGGAGCATCCTTGGGACAAGGCTGTATATCCTCATCAGCCTGCTGGCGTTCTACCTTCTTGCCCTGCTGGCCACATATTCCCTTTCTGCTGTGCTGAACCTGATTCATCTGAGAAAGAGGCGGAGGGCTGACTACATCGTTGTATTGGGGGCAGGCCTGATTGGCACAAGGGTGACGCCGCTGCTGGCAGCCCGAATCGACAAGGGGATAGAGCTGCTGTCCTGGAACCCGAAAGCGCTGCTGATTATGTCCGGCGGTCAGGGGCCTGGGGAGGATTTGGCGGAGGGCTGGGCCATGGCGGACTATGCGGTTCAAAAGGGCATAGACAAAGACAGGATTATAGTCGAGGACAGGTCCAGGTCCACGGAGGAGAACCTGCTGTTCTCCAGGGAGCTGATGAGCGGGGAGAAGCCCAGGGTTATTTTGGTCACCACGGCCTACCATGTGTTCCGGGCCCTGCTCCTGGCCAGGCAGCAGGGGATGAAGTGCGTGGGGTATGGCGCGAAGACGAAATGGTATTTCACCCTGAACGCCCTGCTCCGGGAATTCGGGGGCTATCTGAGCCTGACCTGGAAGCGGCATGCCTCCGTGGCCCTGCTGCTGGCCGGAGGCCTGGCAATCGTATACCATTGATAGATTTTTGATAAATTTTTACCGCAAATATTCTTGACAAAACCTGCCGGATAGCTTATAGTATGGAAGAAGAGCATTCCAGAAGAAGAGTATTCCAATGCAATAGAAACGAAAAGGCGATGACGAAGAGGAGTACGCATTGCCCCTTGCCAGAGAGGGCCGCCATCCGGGGACGGATGCTGCGAGGCGGCTTAAAGGAAGGGATGCGGAAGGTAGCTTCCAAGCCGGGAGCCTGAAAATGTACTGACGGACGTGCGAAAGTAGGGCTTTCCGAATTATCCCCGTTACAGGATAGGACTTTAGTAGAAGTCACTTGAGGCAGTGTGGATGCGGAGAGCATCCTGCTGTGAACAAAGGTGGTACCGCGTTGATGACGCCCTTTGCTGATGAGAGTCGGCAGAGGGCTTTTTTGCTTTCAGGAGATTGCGCTGCCGGACAGACAGGGAAGGCGCAGGCGGGGCGGTGCCGCAATGCAGAAAGGAGAATCTTATGAGCAAAGAAGAGCGTCCTATGGAAGAAAAGCATTCCATGGAAGAAAAGCATTCCATGGAAGAAAAGCATTCCA
>CAMQOJ010000433.1 GCA_947003375.1 uncultured Lachnospiraceae bacterium | reverse complement strand
GAGAGCTCCAGCCCCGCGTCGGTCTCATAGGTGGCGGTATCGGTCTCCCCGCCGTTCAGCTGAAAGGTGATGCTCCTCTCGTCGCGGTCGATCTGCAGCGCGGTGAGGCTGGCGAACTCCTCCGCCGTGATGGTGTCGCAGGGCTTGTCCCAGATGTATTCCGCCACGGACCGGAAGAAGCTGGACTGGGGGGTTATGGGGCCGGAGCCGAATTCCTCTCTGGCGGGCGCGTCCGTCTCCTTCGAAGCCTGGGAGGAGCTGGCCCGGGGGTTGGAGTCGGCGTAGCTGTCGGCCCTGCTGTCCGGGAGCGGGAACATGTCCTGGAAGGAGCCGGATTTCAACATGACGATGAGGGCGAACAGGGCCATGCAGACGACGCCCACCAGCACCCCTATCACGATCGCCACGGTGGGATTGTGCTCCGAGGGCCTTCCGGGGGAGGAAGGGACGTAGACGGTGGGCCTCCCGGAATAGCCGGACTGTCCGGAGGAGACGTAGCGGCTGCTCCGGCTGCCTGCGGTATTGGTGTCGCGCTGGGGAAAGGCAGCGCCCTCAGAGGCGCTCTGCTCCTCCGTGCTTCTGACATAATAGCCGCACTCCTTGCAGGTCATCCGCCCGCCTATCATTTTCAGCTTCGTGCCGCACATGGGGCACTTGGTAATTTCGTTTGCCATATGGATTCTATCCTCATTTCTATATAAACGGCATTTATACTGCACACCGGTTAAATTTGCAGTGCAACCCGACTGCAGACCGCCAGCCAAGTAATTTACCGGAGACGCCACTGTAAATCCTGGCGGTCTGCAGTATGATTCCTGCCAGTCGCATAGCACAGCCAGTCATGCCGTTTATCTGGTTTTTGGGCAAGATTTAATCGCTACATATATGTAATATTAGGCTGTATTCTTTCCTCCGCCCTGTCCTGGCGCGGACATCAGGCGCTGCTCGCCCGGGAATGAATGCACCACTAGATCCGCCAGTCGCAGGCGTCCTCCAGGACAGCGCAGAAGCGCTCCAGCCCTTCCTGGTCTTCCCGGGTGAAGCGCCCGCGGAGGGGGCTGTCGATATCCAGCACGGCCGTAAGCCGTCCAGCATGGTGGACAGGGATGACGATTTCCGAGCGGGAGGCGGCGTCGCAGGCGATATGCCCCGGGAACGCGTGCACATCGGGGACCAGGATTGCAGTATCATCCGCCGCCGCGTTTCCGCACACCCCTTTTCCGAAGTCGATGCGGATGCAGGCGGGCTTCCCCTGGAAGGGGCCTAAGACCAGCTGGCCCTCCCGCACCAGGTAGAAGCCTGCCCAGTTGATGTCGCTTAAGCTCATGTACAGCAGGGCGGAGGCGTTGGCCAGGTTCGCGATGGTGTCGCGCTCCGTGCGGGTCATGGAAGCAAGCTGCTCCCGGAGCAGGGAATAGTCAGTCATTTTCTGTATCCTCCACAGTAATCTTGATACGCATCTTCTCCGGCATCAGGCCGTCATCCACCGCGAAGACAATGTAGTGTTCGCCCTTCTGGCTGCCGGTGGGCGTCCAGAGGAACTCTGTGTCGTCCGGGTTCAGCTGCGCGCCCTCCGGCAGGTTTTCACAGGTAATCTGCAGAGGCGAGGCCACGCCCTTCACGCTGTAGTGGGGCAGCAGGATCTGGCCGTTGTACAGCCTGGTGCCGGTGGCCTCCTCGGACACATCGCTGGCAGGGTTGCGCACGGATAGACGGATGCGGCAGAGCTCCCCGGCCCGGATCCGGACAGGCGCCACGGGCTGGATATAGGGCCGGTACACGGTCAGGGGCAGAGGATAGTTGTCGGTCTCCACCTCGTAATGATATCCGGTCTCCTGACAGGGCGCTGTGGGCAGGGGATAGAGGCTGTCCAGGGGAGTGCCGGGGGCAGGGGCATTGATCTCCACCTGCTTGACGCAGTCGGACTTTGCGCGGAGGGTCCTGGGCTGTCCCACAGGATCAAGGGCCTATGGATTTCCAGCCCTGTGACTTCGGTGGTGAAATAGGGCTGCTCCGGCACGTCCTCCGCGTTGGTATGCCGTCTGTAATGATCGGTGACGGCGGCGATAGGAGCCATGTCCCGGGCACAGTGGGCCTCCATCCCGTCCACGCAGACATCCTTTACGTCATCGAAGACGCAGACATGCCTGCCGTCGGGCACCTTGCAGGAAAAACGGATATTCCGCAGGGTCAGGCCGTCCACATGCTTGGCAAAGAGGCCGTAGGCGGGCAGGATCCCCCAGGTGCTGGGCTCCGGATAGGCCCCCGGCAGCTCCGGCACGTTATAGGGATTCCCCCGCCAGCAGTTCTCCCGGGCATCCCAGTCTGCCCGGGGCAGCAGGCCTTCGCCTCTGGAGAAGAAGGTGTTCACCAGCCAGGGGAGATTCTGGACGCGCTCCTTCGTGTGGAACTGGGAGAACTTCCACTCCGTGTTCAACTGCCTCTGCTCCACGGCGTGCTCCATGGTCAGGCCGCCTCTGTACTCCACGGAGATATTCTCCAGAACGATATTTTTTATATGGGAATCCGTCAGCCCCATCAGCAGGATAGGGTAGCGGGGATCCGCGTTGGTGACGGTGACGTTGCGGATCAGTACATTGCTCACGGTGGCCATGGTGGCGGATCCGATCGCATTGGCGTATAAGGGCAGGTCGGCCTCCTTCAGCTCCCTGGAGAGGTCGGCCACATAAGCGCCGTGTGCCTCCGGATGCAGGGCGCCGTGATTCTGGCGGGAGCTCCCCCGGCTGGAGGTGTTCTTCTGGGCGTAGCTCTCGGACTGCCAGACCCTGAGATAGTAATGCCCGTCAAACTCCTCGTAATTGGCCGGATTGCACTCCACCGGATTGAGGGGATCCACGATCTCAAAGGAGGAATGTCCGTCCACGGTCACGGTCTTCGTCCGGTTATAATGAGGGGCATAGCGCCTGGCGGGATAGCAGTGGTAGGCCCTCTCGTTGGGCAGCACCCAGTTCCTGTCGTCCAGGCGAACATCGGTATCCGAAGCCGGATAGGCGGAGGACGAGGCATTTCCTGTCACCGGGAACCTGGCTCTGTCGCCGGCCCGCAGGAAGATGGGCGAGCTGGACACATTGTCTAGGACGCAGTCCTCGAAGATGACATTGGTCAGGGAGGAGCAGTCCACGGACTCCATGCAGAAGCCCCTGGACCTCTCGAACCGTACCCGCCTGATTGTCACCAGATGATAGCCGCAGGTGGCCTCGGAGCCGAACTTCAGCCGTCCTGTAGGACCGCAGCGGTCCACGGCAATCAGCTTGTCTCTTGTATATTCCCCGGCATAGACGCTGCCTGCATCATAACCGCACACAGTGCAGTCCTCTATCAGTACATTTGTCAGGGGTTCGAAGATGCCCGCTCCGAAGGATGCCTTCAGACACAGGCTTTCGTCGGTGAGGGAGTTGCAGATAGTATGCCGCACTGTCACGTCACGACAGCAGTCGATATCAAAAGCGTCCCTTATGGTGTCCACCAGGATATGATTCGCATACAGGTTTTTGCAGCCTTCCGCAATAATGGCGAAATGACCGCCTAAGGTGACGGAAAAGTCCTCTAAGACTACGTTTTCGCAGCGAACCAGAGCGATTCCCTTATTGCCGAACCACTCCTCCTGATGCCCCTTAGCCTCCCGAGACATGGGCTCCTGCGGATCGCCGCCCTGAAGCACATGCTCCATAATGCCGCTCTTTTCGTCAAGGCGTCCCCCCGTAATCAGCCCTTTGCCGCAAATCATGATATTCTCCAGATCGGCGCCGTAGATTAGGCTGTTGGAGAAGTAGGAATGTCCGTGGTCCTGTAGGCCTACATAGCGATTTACCTCCGGTTCCTGATAATTGCCTCCCTCGCCGGGCTGTAATCCGTAAGAACCATGCATATCGGTTCTGGCAGCCGACACTACGGAACCCTCCGACAGATAGAGATTCACATTGCTTTTCAGGAGGATGGTATAGGTGTGGAAGGTTCCCTCCGGAACGACTACAGTACCGCCCTCCATGGAAGCCGCCTGAATGGCGCTGTTGATGGCCTGTGTGTTGACGGCCGGGGCAGCGCTTTCATTGGCACCGAAATCGGTGATGAGGAAATTTTTGTGCTTTAACAGGTTCCTGGGGCGGATAGAGGCGCCCGTGGCCTCTGGTATTGTGTAGGATGACATTTGTGTTATTGCT
>CAMQOJ010000432.1 GCA_947003375.1 uncultured Lachnospiraceae bacterium | reverse complement strand
AGATTGTATAATGGAAAAAGAAAGAATGGCAATAAACAGTTTTCAGAGAAATGTACATTTCTCGACACTTCAGGTTTGACCTGTCGCATATTTATGAAATGTTTAGAAATATGGCCCGGGGAGGATCCCCCGGAGGCTACGGAAAGGTGGCGGCGCTATGGCAGACGCGAAGACGGACCGGAGGGTCCGTAGAACCAAGACCCTGCTCCTGCAGGGGCTGATGCAGCTGATGGAGAGCAAGGACGTGAAGGACATCTCCGTAAAGGAGCTGGCCGACCTGGCGGACATCAACAGGGGAACCTTTTACCTGCACTACAGCGATGTCTATGATATGCTGTCCCAGATAGAGGACGAGCTGTTCGCGGAATTCCATGAGATCATCGACCGGACGCTGAAGCCGGATCCGGCAGCCCACGCCCCCCGGGTGACGCTGTTGGAGGTCTTCTCCTTCCTGGAGCGGCACAGGATGGTGGCCAGGGCCATGATCGGCCCCCACGGAGACCTGGCCTTCCTGAACCGGATGAAGAATCTGGTGAAGGAGCGCCTGGACAGCATCCTGGCGGTCAGCCGGGCAGCCACGGACGGCTCCTACCTGGAGGCCTTCACCGTGTCCGGCTGCATCGGGGTGATAGAGGCCTGGCTGGCCCAGCCGAATCCGCCCAGCCCGGAGACCATGGCGGACATCTGCGGCAGGATATTAGAGAGGGGCTTCGAGGCGGACTAAGGGCATCGGGCCATCCTAGATATGGGGGTACAGCTCCGCCGCAATGGAGAGGAAGCGGCCCGCCGTGGTCAGCCAGACTTCCTTATAGGTGGCGTTGTTGCCCGCCGGCCAGTAGGGTTCGTCCTCGTTCTCCCAAGTCTGGATGCCCACGGGCATCTCCCCTGTCATCTCCCCGGGATAATTGGCATCCTGCTGGCAGTACCGCTCCCCCTCTCCATAGACCAGGGACTGGCAGAAAGGATTTTTCCCCACCATCCAGTAAAGCTGCTCCCGGGCGATCTCCAGAAGCTGCTCATCGCCGAAATGCTTTCCCACAATGGCCGCGGCTTTCCCCATGGACAGCATGATCGCCGCGTTCCCCCGAAAGGAGAACCATACGGGGAACATCCTCACGTAATAGTCGTTCCCAAGGGGGATGCCCGCCCTCACCTGGGCCTCGTAATTGGGCTTCTCCCTCCGGTGATCCGCCAGCAAATGCAATCGCCCGAAGGTCTCGGCATCCTCCGCCTCCGCAAGGGAATACAGTCCGGCTGGCAGCATCCCATAGGGCATGGCCATCCCATACAGGGCCTTTAGGTACTCCCCGTACAGCGCCATCCCCCTCTCCCAGCCCGGGCGCTCGGCGGAATCCGGGAATGCCCTGCAGAGCATCTCCAGCGCCTGCACAAAGGAATGATCCCGCCCCTGATGGGCATAATGCACAATGGTCCGGTGGCTCTCGTCCCGGTAGAAGAACCCCCTCATGGGAACCCCCTCTGTCCCTGTCTCCTGACAGGCCAGAAGCTTCCTGCCGTACTCTTTCGCCTCTTCGGCGAAAAAGGAATCTCCCCCGTTTACGCAGATGGAAGCGGCAGCCCATGCCGCGGCGGCATAATACTGGGACAGCCCGCTGTGCAGCGTATGCTCCCACATGACCGGCTTCTCCATGCCCTTCTCGGCAAAGCGCTCTTTCGCGAAGCGGTAGTCCTCCTTTGCCGCCTGCACGCACTTCCAGGCCAGCTCCGGCTCGAAGCCCCTCAGCAGGAACCCCGCCTGAGCCTCCACCGCCGCGCAGAAGAAGTTCTGGTAGGCCTGGTTGTGCACCCTGGCCTCCACATCGTCTATGGTATGGATCAGATTGTCCGTCCACAGGCCAATCCCTGCGCTGCTGGCCCGGTATCCGTCGCCGAAGCGGCTGTTCAGGGTGAACTCCAGCCCCCAGAGCCCCTCCTCCATCAGCCGGTGGCGCAGCAGACAGTCGTCCTCCACCCTGCCCGCCAGCTCCAGGAGCTCCTGGGCCACTTCCGCCGTCTGCAGCATCTGCTGGGACATGTCCCCCGCATCATGCCAGCCGCCGCCAAAGGATTTCAGGCAGCCCTTATGCCTGGCCAGCACATCCGTATGGCACCGCCCGTGCTTCCCCGGAACCGGATAGCCGCAGCGCTCACAGAATATGAAGTTCAGCGCCTTCCAGACCGCGCTCTCCATGACCTTCTCCCCGATCTCAAAGGGGGCCGTCACCACATCCCCGCTGCGCAGGCGGTAATATCCCGCTTCCTCCACCTCGCTGAAATCCAGGACGGAAAAGCTCCCTCTCCCGGTGTCCACCCTCCGGACGGCTTTCCGTAAAATCGTCCTTCCCTCCTCATCCAGCAGGGAAAATGTCTCCTGGCCCGCGCCCACGATGGCCGTCTTCTTTCCCAGACAATGGTATCCGGACATGGAGTATGCCATCTGCCCGGCCTCGCAGTCCCAGCCCCTCTCCTTCCCAGCGCGCTTCACCCTCTGCAATTCAAAAGAAGAGAACGCGAAGACAAACTCCTCCCCCGTGGAGGTATCGCGCCCGTCCGCGTCCATGGACACCGTAAGCGCCGTGACCCGGTCCCGGGGGAGAGCGTCGAACTCCCAGATTACCTGGTTCCATTCATGGTTCACCAGGTTGGCCAGGTGCTGCCCCTCCCTGCCGTAGGCGTCCGGCACGGGCCTCCGGCCCTCATTGCGGATGTGCACCCGCAGGTGCACGCTGTGGCTCCCCATGGAATCCGGCTTCACCCATAAGATTACGCGGTTGTAGTCTTCCCAGTTTTCCCCCGGCAGGGAGAAAACGAGGACGCTGCGAAACTGCGCCGCCGTGGCCCCGTCCTCATAGGGCAGCGAATCCCTGGCCGTGGGCGCGGTGATGCGGATGGCGTCCCCGCCGCCCTGCCCCGCGCACTTTTCTATCCCCATGGTACCGATGCCCGACAGAACCGGCTGTATCTCCCGGGACGGATCCGCGCCGTCCCAGATTGCCCGGCAGTCCAGCACCTCCTTTGCCGCCTGCTCCGTCTCCAGCGAGCGCTCCCGGTGCAGCGGCAGCGGGGAATGGATGTACCCTGTCCGAATCAGCTCTTCCCGAAATGTCTCCCGCATATGCTCTCCTTTCCGGCCCTCAGCCGTGGGTATTGAAGTAACGGTACATGTCTCTGTGGTCTATGGGCTTGGAGATGTCCCGGCCCATGTCCACCGCCAGGCAGTAGGCCATCACCTGGGGCACCGCGCCAAACTCCAGGCAGGCGAACTCCCCGCCCTTTAAATCCAGCACAAGGTCGGATTCATCCAAAGCCTCCGCCCCCACCATGAATCCATTGTGCAGCACCTCCTTCACGTACCGCCCCAGGGAGAGCGCCTTTGCGGACTCGCTGCCCCCGTCGTTTAAGATGACCAGGCAGTGGCTCCCGTCATAGCCGTAGTTGGGACCATGCATCCCCTCCTCCAGCTCGTATCCCACGCTGGTCACCTGGGGCATCTCCCAGAATTTCACCGCCGCCTCCAGGGCCACGCCGTACAGCGCCCCCGCCCCTGTGAAGATCACGCTCCCCGACCGCATGATCCGCCGTTTGTTCCGTTCAAACCACTCCCTGGCCTGTCCGGCAATGACCCTGTGGCTGTCCGGGACGGCCGTGGCCTGGCGCCTGTATCCCTCATATGCCTCCCGGGACAGCCGCCCCCCTGCCAGTCCCAGCTCCAGCCCCAGGAGCATATGGTTCAGGACACTGGCGGCATAGCCGATGGTGCGCATGAGGAATTCTTCCTTCCCGCAGTTCAGGCACACATGGCAGGGCGAAAGCCTTGCCAGCGGCGTATCCGTCCCCTCCGTCAGGGCCACGCAGGAAAGCCCTTCCCCCAGCATGCGCTCCATCAGGCGGCAGACCACCGTGGAGGTGCCTGTCTGGGAGGTAAAGACATGCAGGGCATGGGTATTATATACACGCCCCTCCCTGATATAATCGTTGGGCAGCACCACCTTGGTGCGCAGCCCCGACACCTTCTCCACAAAGGCCTGTGAAGTCATGGCCGCCGTGTTGGAGGTGCCGGAACCTATGAACACCACCTCGTCCAGGCCCTCCACAGCGCCCCCCACATATTCCGCAAGTCCCCGGAAGCTCTCCCCCTGTCTCTTATACACATCTGACGCTGCCGACGAAGAGACTCGTGTA
>CAMQOJ010000431.1 GCA_947003375.1 uncultured Lachnospiraceae bacterium | reverse complement strand
ACGAGATCCTCATCTGTCTCGTGGGCTCGGAGATGTGTATAAGAGACAGCCTTTACCGCGTCCAGGTCAGGGCATTCCTCCCCCACCGCGCCCACCTGCGCCGCCCAGTCCGCCTCCTTTTCAAATATCCCTTCCGGATCCCCCTCATACCCTAAGTACACATCCAGCAGAATCGCATGATGCCCGTTTTTCCGAAACGCCTGGTATATCATGCCGCCGGTGCTCAGCGACACGTCCCGCTCCGAACTGATCCCTCCTGCCAAAACCACGATTTTCATATGAAGCCCCGCCCTTTCTTATACACTCCCGCCGCTACAGTCCCACAGGCCCCTGCGAATCCGCCGCCCGGGCCTGCGCGGGATACAGCCATTCTATTGATACTTATTCCGCAGGCCGCCGATACATGACAGCCGCAGCGCGGCAATTGTGCTGCCAACTTTATCATTATACTAAGAAAGACAGCCGGAATCAACCAAAAATGCAAATACGGCCCACGCCAAAAGAGGCAGCATGACAGACCTCTCCGTCAAACTGCCTCCTCCGCTTTGTCGGCCTCATATGCGATTTCCCCGTCAATGATCGTATACAGCGTCCGGGTGAACACTTCCATGGGATTCCCGGTAAAGACGGCGATGTCTGCATCCTTCCCCACCTCCAGGCTTCCCACCCTGTCCGCCACGCCGCAGATCAGGGCGGGATGGATGGTGATGGCCTTATACCCCTCCTCCAGCGCCAGGCCCGACTTCACCGCCAGCCCCGCGCACAGGGGCAGGGAGGCGATCAAAGACACGGGATGGTCCGTGGTGATGGCGGTGATGACCCCGGCCTGGTTCAGGACGCCCACGGTCTTGAATGCCATGTTCTGCACCTCGATCTTGCTTCTGCTGGCCAGGTCGGGGCCTACGATGGCCGGAAAGCCCTCCGCCGCCAGCTCCTCCGCGATCAGATGCCCCTCGGAGCAATGGTCCAGGGTCATCTTCAGGTTGAACTCCTTTGCGATCCGCACTGCCGTGAAGATGTCGTCCACCCGGTGCACATGGGCCTTCAGGGGAATCTCCCGCTCCAGCACGGGCATCCAGCACTCCAGCCGGAAGTCTTCCTCAAAGCCCTCCCCGCTTTCCGCCGCCTTTTTCTTCCTGTCCCTATAGGCCATGGCCTTCGTCAGCTCCTCCCGCAGCAGTCCGGCGATGGCCATCCTGGTGGAGGGGCTCTTCCCCTGGCCGGAGTAGTTGACCTTGGGGTTCTCCCCGAAAGCCACCTTCATGGCCGCAGGGGCCTTCACCACCAGGTCGTCCACCCGCCGTCCCCTGGTCTTCAGGAAGGCGAACTGGCCGCCCACCACATTGGAGCTGCCGGGGCCTATCATGGCCGAGGTGATGCCCGCCCGGACGGCATCGTCAAAGGCGGCGTCCATGGTGTTCACCGCATCCACAGCCCGCAGCCAGGGGGTGACCGGGTCTACCGTCTCATTGCAGTCGTCCCCCTCCATGCCCTTCTTCTCCTCCGTGATGCCCATATGGCAATGGGCCTCTATCAGTCCCGGCATGATCAGGCCGTCCCTCGCCAGGATGACCCGCTCACCGGGAGCGGGGCGCAGGGCGCCGTCCCGCTTTCCGATCTCCGCAATCTTTCCGTCCAGGACCCGGATGTATCCGTCCCTGATGTCTCCACCGGACATGGTCTTAATCAATCCGCCAACAATATACACGTCAACCTCCAACCCGGGCCCATCTGCCCATGCCATCCAAAACCAAACCTAGGCACCCATTTCACAAGCCCGGGTTCACGCATTCTTCTCACGCTTTTACTGCAGCAGCGTCTCCGGATTCACGGGAGCGCCGTTCATGGTGAGCTTCAGGTACAGATTGCTTCCCTCCACGCTGAAATACTTGGTAGGTGACGCAATGAAGCCAATGACCTGGCCCGGCTCCACATAGCTGCCCTCCGCCACCTGTATCGCATCCAGTTGGCCGTAAGTAATCTGATAGCCGTCCCCCAGATCCACCGTAAGGGCATGCCCGATTTCCTCGTCCTCAAAAACAGCTATTACCTGTCCGTCCGCGCAGGCCGCCACCGCGGCTCCCTGCTCCGCCGCTATCATCAGGGCCGGATTGTACTTGAACTGGTCCAGCGTGGAGAAATAGACGCCGCCGTCCATGCTGAAGGGAATCAGCACCTCGCCGCTCACCGGGCGCAGCAGCCCTTCGCTCTCCGCAAAGTGCAGGGTCGGCATGGATACCGCGCTGCCATCGGTGCTGTCGGCCTCCTCCTCTGCCCCTGTATCCTCGGCGGCGCCTGCCTCCTCCTGGGGCGCGTCCGGCGTGGCCGTGGCGTCAGCATCGGAATCCGCCCCCGCTTCCGGCTTCTCCACCGAAACCTCAGGCTCCTGGGCAATGGTATCCTGACCCCCTATATCCTCCGGCATCCCTTCCGCGGCGCCGTCCGTCAGCCCCGGTATGGTCACCAGCGGGGAGCCCGCCTCCATGGGCAGATAGTCCAGATCGTCGTCCTTTCCGGCCACTTCCTTCGTGGCATCCGACGCTTTGTCTGCGGAATCATTCTTCTTCGTATCCGCCTTTTCTTCCACCGGCTTGTTCTGGGCAATCTCCTCGTGCTTGTCCTCCACATTGTCCTCCAGGGCCGTGAAGTCGATGGTGTAACCGTCGCCCTGCTCCTCCGTATTGTTGGACTTCATGTAGATCCCCGTCATGGTCAGTGCCGCCAGCACGAACACCGATGACGCGATCATGATGGTGCGCTCCTTTTTCGCATTGTTCCTTCTGTTTTTCCTCATAGCTGCCTTCCCTTCCTTCTTCATTCAAGCAAACTGATATTGACAAATCAAATATCCAAAATCTGTGATATTCGTTTTCTCGCTAACAGTTTGCCCTAACGGAATGGAATTATGCATGAAAAAAGACAGCTTCTCTTATCGAAAAGCCGTCTTTCTCTGATTTCGTATCAAATTGTCTGTTGCCTCAGGCTTGGGCCTGATATTTCGCCACGTCCACATGCTGCACCGTGCCCGCCGCGCCGTTCTCGTAGAGGAACACGCCGCTGTTGCGGATAGCGCCCTGGGTCTGGCCGGAATTGCCCTTTAAGGTGAAATCCGTGGAAACGTTCTGCAGACAGATAGCGCCTACGCCCTTGTCCGCCAGCTTGTAGAGCACATCGTTGCCCTCCTCGTCCTTGCACCAGATCTTCAGCTTATCCCAGACGGCATCGTTCTCGTCGATCCAGCCGTTGCCGTCCTCATCATACTGGGCCAGATCCGCGAAGCCATTGCCGCTGGCGGTGCCGAAGAGCTCGCTGCCGTCGTTTATCTTCCCGTCCCCGTTCTTGTCCAGGGCCAGGTATCCGCTGCCCGCGCCCAGCTGCGATATCTCGTCCAGCTCCCCGTCCGCGTCTATGTCGAAATAGAAGGTCTGGTCAGAGAGAGAGGCCACGTCCGTATCCAGGTTGATGACGAGGGGATCGCACATGGTGAAGCCTAGCTGCATGCTCTCCATATAGCGCTCCTGGACCGTGCGGCTCATACCTACGTTAATGTTGAAATCAATCTCCCTGCCATCGGCGGTGCGCACCTTGCCCACTGTGGAGAAGCTGGTCTCCTCGGACTCCACCTTAATCGTCTCGTTCACATAGGAGAGCACCCGCATATTGGCAATGTTCCCCAGAAACAGACCCTGTAGCCCGTCCTGGGACAGGCCGCCAGTGCCGTCAGCGCCCTGGGCACCGGAAGGGGTGTTCCCGTTCTGGGTTCCTGCGCCGCCGTCCTGCTGGGTCAGGGATTCATAGGGCGTCATGGCCCGGTTCTGCCCCCACTGGCCGAAGCGGTTCCTCCTGGCGGAAAACAGGATGTCGTAAATATAGCGTATGGTAGTCTGGCGGATATTGGCCAGGGTGTCGCTGGCGGAGTTCCTGACCGCCACGTTGGAGCCTTTGCTCTGCAGCCTCCCCTGCCAGTCCTGGAGCGTGGCGGACTGGCCAGCTCCCGTCTGCGCCTTCTTCGCGCCTGCCCATCCGCTTCCCTGGGCGTCCGCCGCTCCGCCGCCCAGGGCAGTGTTCAGGCCTGTCAGGCTCCCCTGCATCTTCAGTACGGTAAACCGTCTTATGGAGACCGCCGTGGAATGATAATTTCTGGACGACGCCATCCCTACTGTACCGGAATCAATCTTCAAATCTTTCCCCACTC
>CAMQOJ010000430.1 GCA_947003375.1 uncultured Lachnospiraceae bacterium | reverse complement strand
CCGAATGCTTTGTCTTAAATGAAATAATCCCTCTTTTCGGTGGACTACAGTATGAAATGGATGTCATCAGGAATAAATATCGCTTTATCCGGGCAAAAGCGACCAGGTTGTCAATATCTATCATGAAGCAATCAATTACTCCAGATACTCTACTGCTCCTACCATGGAGCGGAATATCCGATTTGCAATTCTTTATCTATACCACTGAGCCTGGGCAGCATACATCTGCTTGTAATAGCCGTTTTGGGCAATAAGGCTGTCATGGGTGCCCTCCTCTATAATCCGTCCATCCCGAAATACTAAAATTCGATTCGCCAGCTTTGTGGCCCCCAGCCGATGAGAAATCAGGATGCATGTCCTATCCCCAGCAAGCTCGGAAAAGTTGCGATACAGCTCTGCTTCCGACATAGGGTCTAGGGCGCTGGTAGGCTCGTCCAAAATGAGTAGCCTGGCATTCCTACGGGCTAGCGCCCTGGCCAGGAACATTTTCTGTCTTTGTCCTCCAGATAAATCGAAGGTGTTATTGTTGCTTAAATTTCCAATCAGAGTGTCATAGCCGTTTTCCAGGGTGCCAATAAAGCTGTCTGCCCCCACTTTCCGTCCCAATTCCTCTAATTCCTGCCGGGAAATTTCTCTTTTGCTATCGCCGATTTCGATATTTTCCCGAACTGTCATGATATAGCTTTCACTGAACTGGTGTAAACAGGAGGTCTTTTCCCGGAAATCCTCTAAGCATTCCTCTAGAGGCACCCCATTCACCATAATGCGTCCGTGCGTAATAGGATAAAAACCGGACAGCAGGGACACAAAGGTTGATTTCCCGCTGCCGTTCTCCCCCACAACGGCAATGCGCTCCCCCTGGCGTATAGTCAGATTCAAATCATGCAATACCTCCCGGTCAGAGCAGGGATATGTGAAATCGACATGCTCAAAGTGGATTTCTATATCCTGCGCCAGAGGTCTCGTCCCGGGCATCTCATCCTCAAAGGACATCAGTTCTCTATAGCTTTCCACATACTGGCCATTCTCCTCCAGAATGCCCAGGCGCTCGAAAAAGACTGTCACCCTCCCTGTCAGCGAAGTGATTGCAGTAAGAATCAAGGCGATGCTTCCGATGGAGTCCCTTCCCTTCAGAATATCGGATAGAACTAAGACCATTCCGATTCCCACGCTAAGATACAGCACTCCATTGGCCAGAAGGCGTAAACGAAAAAACTTCATCGTAATCCGAACCCGTTTTTGATTCAGCTCCCTAGAAATCCCCTCCCATTTGTCCTCCACAAACTGACGCAGTCCGTAATAGCGCATGTTTTCCAGATGTTTCCGCCGATAAGTGACTGTATGTAGATAATACCGCTGGTTATCCTGTGCAAAAACCTCCTGCATGAAGCGGAAATTGGCGCGGCTCTGCTGCAGAATGACCCACACCATGGGGAGAATACCTAGAAATACAAGCAGAGCCACCCAGCCGTTTATGGCCAGCACAGTTGCCACCAGCGAAAGAATTGTCAGAACATCCTGCACCAACACCACACAGGACACAATCAGTTCCCGCAGACGCAGTGGCAAGTCGTTGGAGGAAAAGCTGACCTTGTTCCGATAAGCGATGTCGTCATAATAGGACAGCCGGATGCGGGAGGACTTGCGCATGATGTTTTCCTGAAGCTGATCCGCAACCCCGGAGAAGTAGACCGCCACAAGGCGATCCCGCACATTGGTAATTCCTGCCAGCAGAAGGCCAGTAGTCGCGTAGAGAGCTATGCACCAAAGAACACTTTCCATGGAAATCTCCTGTCGCGAAAATCCCTCTGCCGCATCGATAATCCACTTATTCACATAGACCACGGCGGCTGGCAACAGCGAACCCGCCAAGGAAAATAAAAGCAACGCCGCCAGTTTCCCTCTGGACAGTGTCTCCTGCAAAATGGACATGCAGGCCTCCAGCACCTCATGAATCCGCATATGGGGCCGCTGTACCGCGCCCTGCAATGTTTCCTCTTTCCCGCTCATACGACCTACACCTCTCCCTCCACATCCTCATACCACTCTTTCTGGGCCTCGAACATTTGCCGGTAAACGCCGCCTCGCCCCATCAGCTCTTCATGGGTGCCGTCCTCCACAATCTGACCTGCCTCCATGACCAGAATCCGGTCTGCCAAGCGTGCAAACCCAATCCGGTGGGAAATGAGAATCGCTGTCTGACCCACAATCTGACCCCGAATCTCCTGGAACTGTCTATATTCAGCAATGGGATCCAGCATTGCGGCAGGCTCATCGAGAACTAGAACTTGCTTGTCTCCCATAAATGCCCGGCTGACCCCAATCCGCTGCTTCTCGCCGCCAGACAGTCGATATCCGCTTACATCATAATCCGTTCCCACATAGCTGTCCATCCCAATCCTGTCCTGTATCTTCTTCGCACCGCCACGTCTAATGGCCCTCTGTATCTCATCCTCTCTAGGGAGCCGTTCAATCTGTCCCAGAGCCACCTCCTCCTTTAGCAGAAATCCGAAAATACAGGTATGCTGGAATGCCACCCCCATGGCTGTGGAAAGCTGCTTAGCTGTCATGTCATGAAAGGGCACATCAGCAAAGGCAATGCTCCCTTTATTTGTCTTATATAAACCTGTCAGAAGGTTAATCAACGTACTCTTGCCGCAGCCATTTTGACCACAGAGCGCTACGATTTCTCCGGGCCGTAGCGTCAAGGAAAGCTGATGGAGGATTTCCTTCCCCTTCCTATAGCCGAAAGAGACATTCTTTAGCTGATAAACAGGTGCCAGAGTGTCAGATGGCATTATATCGCCTTTCCCGCACAAAGCCAGATTATTCTCCAGCGCAAGCTCTAAGTATTCTTTTGTATCACGCACCTTGGGAATTGCCGCATAGGGCTCCACCAGCTCATTTGCAAAGCTCCGGATGCCACCCTGCAGTTCATTGCTGAGCTGCCAGATAAGGTACATGGTTCCCAGGGTAATCATATTGCCGCCCAGCAGCCAGGTACCACCAATCAGCATACCCACAGACAACAAGATGCTCAGCGCATCCGTCAGCTTACTGCCGTTGTTTTTCGCATGCTCCACCATAAGCATCTGTTTTCTTAAGGAATCAGCCACGCTACGCCATTTTTTTACGAAGAAATCCTCCAGGCCCAAAGTACGGATTTCCCGCCCGTTTTCTTGGGTGCAGGGACAGGAAAAATAATATTTTTTCCACCGCGTGTCCACAATGGTCTCTTTCTCAATGCGATACCGCGTGCCTGCCATCCACATACACAGAGCTGTGCTGATAGCCACCAGGGCCAGCGCTGCCAGCAGGAATAACAATGACAATCGGGCCGCCATCGCCAGGAGCGTGGCGATGGATGCAATCTGCCCCAGCACTGTGATAGAGCCTTGAGCCACTACCGCCACATTCACCGCGTTATTGCTGTCCGCACACAGATAGAGCATCTTTACAAACTCGTCATCATCAAAGGCTGCCACTGGGATGCGGGCATTCTGATCCATAATCTCGCGAGATACCTCCATCTGTATGTCGTTGACAAACAACTGCTTCGTCACCTGAACCAACAGCCCATAGCTTCCCCGCAGAAATAAAAATACCGTCATCGCGCCAACGGGAAGCAATAAACACACCACCGAAGTTTCCATGCCGATGCCAGACGTGGCGGCATCAATCAGATACGAGGACAGTACCAGATAAGCCGGCGCCAACAGTGCACTGCAGACATTGACAAGCAGCCAGAAGACCAGCTTTCCGGGACAAATCTTCCTAGCCTTTTTCAAGCTCCAGAGGACAATGGTAAGTTTGGAATCTGTTTTCTTCTGCTCCATTGGTTTTCCTTCCACTTGACTTTTTTGCACATTGTACATATTCTTAGTAATCTCATTTTACATTCAAAGGCTGTAGTTATTGTAAACTACTTTAAAATCCTTATTTGAGCATTTTCTGTTGACAATTGTTACTACCATGGCTTTTCAGTAAAGCAAAATAATTATGTATAAGCAACTTAAGAAGAGAATTTTTTAAATATTATAGCTGATATGATTCTGGAAAGCAAGAAATTAATAAATATGACATTAAAATGGTTAGATGGAAAAGCAAATTCTACTATAGGTTGAATTTAGCCTTACAATCTATCCACTTCAAGTGTGGCGGTGACACGGTGGAATTTAGGCTCACACACTTTCCCC